>CALBHZ010000265.1 GCA_937892815.1 uncultured archaeon
TGATACGGCGACCACCGAGATCTACACCGTCTAATTCGTCGGCAGCGTCAGATGTGTATAAGAGACAGGTACAAAGAGAGCATCCAAATAGGTTCGTATGTAACGCTACTCTGCCATTATCTTATCCGGATTTAGCTTTAAGAGAGCTAGACCGCATATACTACGACTTAGAGCTACGAGGCGTGGAAATAGGAACTAATATAGCCGGTAAGAATCTAGATTCGGAAGAACTTTTTCCCATTTACGAAAAACTACAAGAGTATGATCTACCGATACTCGTCCATCCTAACGATATCCTAGGTGCTGAAAGGCTAAAGAAGTATTATATGCCTATAATGATAGGGACTTTAATGGAAACCACTATCGCTATAACGAGCGTTATCTTTGGAGGAGTTTTAAAGAAGTTTCCTAAATTGAAGTTTATATTCTGTCACGGTGGAGGAGCGATACCTTATCAGGTAGGTAGACTTCAAAGAGCCTTAGATGTCAGAGATGAATGTAAAGGAGTTATAATGGACAAGGTTATAGATTACCTAAAGAAAGTTTACATGGATACGGTGCTTTTCGATGACAAGGCTTTGAAATTTATGATTGAGAGAATAGGAGAGGATAAAGCGTTACTTGGAACGGATTATCCGTTTAATATGGGAGAATGGGATTCGCTTTCAAGAATTAAAAGGCTAGATCTTACTAGGGAAGCTATCGAGAAGATAACACTAATTAACGCAAAGAAACTATTCAAAATATCAAATTAACCCTCTTTTTTATTGCAACCTTTCGTCGAACGACCTGCGTTTTAATGATAAAATTTTTAAATATCGTAAAGCGACTTCCTAACCACGAGAGTTATGTCGGAAGTAAAAGTCACCGAAATAAGAGAAGTGTTGCCTAAATTGAAATACGTCGGTACACCAGTTCCACGCCTCGAGGATCTGAGGCTTTTAACGGGCAAGGGAACGTTTATAGACGACCTCCCTACCCCTCCAGGCACCCACTATGCGGCTATAGTGAGAAGCCCCTATGCTCATGCAAAGATTAAAAGCATTAACGTAGAGAAGGCGTTACGTCATCCAGGAGTAAGAGCCGTAATTACCGGCAAAGACATCCTAGAGATCATGGATCCATTCCCTTCAGTCATAGGCTCTCTCGCTAAGTTCCGCTACTATCCTCTGGCTATAGATAAAGCTAGGTTCGTAGGAGAGCCCGTTGCGGTGGTAGTAGCTAAGGATAGGTTTACCGCTGAGGACGCTATGGAGTTGGTAGAAGTAGATTACGAGCCACTACCTGCAGTGGTAGATCCAGTTAAGGCAATGGAAAAGGACGCTCCGATAATACATGAGGAAGTAGGGAGTAACGTAGTTTGGCAAAGAGAGCTTAATTACGGCGATCCAGATCTCGCCTTCGAGAAAGCAGATAGAGTAGTAAAGACTAGGGTGAGGATAAATAGGTTTACCATCCCTCCATTAGAACCTTACGGAATAGTTGCAAGCTATGACAGGGCTTCCGGCATACTTACCGAATGGTGTAACTTCCAAGGCCCCTTCACGTTCTTCTACGTTACGACTAGAGCCTTAAGGCTTACAGAAGATAGGTTTAGGGTTATCGTTCCAAAGGATATTGGAGGAGGGTATGGAGCGAAGACCGGTATGTTCCATTACATGGCTTTGATTGGAGCGACCGCTATGCTTACCGGGGTACCGGTTAAGTGGATAGAGACGAGAACTGAGCACTTCATAGGAAGTACTAGGGCAGCGGGTAGAGTTACGACCTTTGAGCTCGCCTTCAATAACGACGGTACCTTGGTAGCCTTGAGAGCGGATATAGCGGACGATGTGGGGGCTTATCCAAGATCTCCTGAACCCGGTCATGTCTTGAGGCAGTTAGGAAACTTCGTAGGACCATATAAAATTAAACACGTAAAGATAAACGCGAAGGCCGTGGTTACTAATACCGTTCCAACGAGCCCAATTAGAGGATTTGGAGGTCAACACCTATACTTCCCTCTTGAAAAGCTCGTAACGAAGGCCGCTAAAGAGCTTGGAATGGACCCGGCGGAGATTAGGCTGAAGAACTTCATACAGCCAAACGAATTCCCCTATGAAACTCCTACGGGCGGTATATACGACGCCGGTAACTATCCAGCCGTGTTTAAGAGGATGATGGAGCTTATCGATTACTGGAAGGTTAGAGAGGAAATCGAGAAAGCTCAAAAGGAAGGGAGGCTCTTAGGGCTTGGAATAGCCGTTGGAATCGATCCATCGGTATCGAACATGGGTTATTTAGATACGGCTACTCCTCCCGAGCTGAGAAGTAAGCCTAAGTTCTTGCCGAAGAGCGGAGGTCAGCATACAGCTATAGTTAAGATCGAGCCTTCCGGAAAAGCCGTAGTTCAAATCGATAGCTGTCCACAAGGACAAGCTCACGAAACCGTGATCGCACAAGTGGTTGCAAGTGTCCTAGGAATCAAGATAGAAGACGTAAAGATAACAGCAGGGGTAGATACTCACAGAAATCCATGGTCCGTGTCAACTGGAACTTACTCATCCAGATTTGGCTCCGTAGGAATAAGCGCCGTTTACGCCGCTGCTAAGAAGGTTAGGGATAAGATGTTTAAGATCGCCTCTAAGCTACTAAACGTACCTCCTGAGGAATTGGAGGCAGGGGATGGAAAGGTATATGTGAGAAGCGATCCATCTAAGAGCGTATCCATTAGGAGAATAGCCGGTACGGTTCACTGGAACCCAGGAATTCTAGAGGAGGACGAAAAGTTCCTGTACGCTACGGCTACCTATCACATACACACACTAAGACCTCCAACTCCCGATGATAAGACCAATTCATCTGGAACTTACGGATTCATAGCCGATGCGATACTAGTTGAGGTAGATCCAGAAACTGGAATGGTTAAGTTATTGAAGTACGTTAGCGTACATGATCCAGGCACCATAATAAACCCTGGAGTGGTCGAGCAGCAATGCATAGGCGCTGCACATCAAGCGGTAGAGCAGGCCTTATTCCAAGAGCTAGTATATAGTGAGGATGGACAGCCGTTATCTACGAACTTCGGAGATTACTACGTTAATACGGCAAAGGAGTCCTTTAACTTGATATTGGATCACGTTCCTACACCGTCTCCATTCTCTCTCTTAGGATCTAAGGGGGTAGGGGAGGCTAACAACGAGACGGCGCCGGCAGCCTTAGCTCAAGCTATAGAGGATGCCTTGAGAAGATGGAATATAGAGATAGACGAGCTGCCGATTACGCCAGAAAGGCTTTGGAGGAAAATAAGAAAAGCGAAGGGAGAATAAACTCCCCAATTTTTAATTTTATCCCTTAATTTTTCCAAGGTATTTAGAATATCTGTATAGAGCGGACATCGCCTTAGCCGCTCTATCTACCGAATCAGGCCCTAGAAAAGCCGGTATTCTCAGCTCCTCTATATCTCTAAACCACTCATCTCCCTTCCTATCTCCCTGTATCGATACTAACAACGGCTTCTCTTTAGCCATATCTAAGAAGGAGGAGAAGACCTTTTTAGCATCGAAGTAAGCGGCGGGCAAGGCTAGTAGGATCGCTAAGACCATATCTACGTTTGGATCCCTGAGTAAGGCCTCGATGGATACTCTATGTACCTTCTCAGCCCCCGCTCCCATAGCTATCCATACGTCTAATGGGTTCTTAGCGGGCTGCCATGGAGGCATTATTTCCTTTTCGACCCATTTCCTAGTTTCTTCGGTTAAGTTAGCGAGCCTTAAGCCCCATTTAGATATTAAGTCTATAGCGACTACAGATGAAGCTCCGCTCGTCGTCATAATCCCAACTCTATTTCCTTTAGGTAATGGACAATAATCGAATACCTTTACGAAATCCATTAACTCCTCAAAGCTCTCCACCCTTATTACCCCAGACTGCCTTAGAGCGGCATCTACTATCTCGTCGCTGCCCGCTAAAGATCCTGTATGGGATAGGATGGCCTTTACCCCTTCTTCGCTTCTTCCCGACTTGATCATTATAACGGGCTTTTCCTTCGTTACCTCCCTCATTACTTCAATAAACCTCTTCCCGTCTTTAATACCCTCACTGTATATCCCTATTACCTTTATGTTTGGATTGTCCTTCAGATATCCGTCTATTAAATCGACTTCGTCTAAATCGCATTTGTTACCTAAGCTAACGCTAATCCCTATTCCGAATTTTTGAGTTTCGGCTATCCACTTCGCTAAAGCACCAGCAAGTATTCCCGATTGAGACATAAAGGCTATCGATCCTTTCTTAAAGTTTTCGAAGTCAACGGCAACGGCAATTAAGCCTTTATGAGCGTTTATAATCCCTAAACAGTTAGGACCTATTAACCTCATTCCTCCTTCTCTAGCGGTCTTAACTATCTCTTCCTGTAGCCTAGCCCCTTCTTCCGTCGCTTCCTTAAATCCAGCTGAGATGATAACGCCGTACTTCACCTTTTTTTCAACACATTCCTTTACCGCTCTTAAAACTAAAGGAGCTGGAATAGCGATGAGCACGAGATCTACATCATCTGGAACGTCCTTTATACTTGGATAGCACTTTAAGCCTAATATCTCCTTTTCCTTAGGGTTTATCGGGTATATCTTGCCCCTGTACCCGAACTTCAAGAGGTTCTTTACTATGGCATTTCCCGCTTTACCCTCTACGGACGAAGCTCCTATAACGGCTACCGACGATGGCTCAAATAGAGCCTTTAAATCGCTATTCAATTTAATGGTCCCTTTGGACTCATCTGTATTAAATCTTATGGCGGATTTCCTCTCCTACGCTTTGGCTCATTTCGAAAATTTACAATTACAATGAGAGGGCTATGTCAGATCTTGCTTCTAGGTCCTTTCTTTTTCGCAGATTATTTTCGCCTCAAATTCCCTCGAGAAAATAAGAGAGTTATTAGATGAATGAAATAATTGTAGAAAAAACTACTTTTAGTAATGA
>CALBHZ010000266.1 GCA_937892815.1 uncultured archaeon
ACCTTATTGTCTTGCTTTATATCCATGGCGCTATTCGGCCTTCCCTAAGGGAGCTTATAAGCGCGCTCAGATGTCTGGGCGATGAGGAAAAGAGCGATTAGCCCATTCATAGCGACGGCCGTCCTAATAGCCGCTACCATAGTAATTGGGGGGCTATTGTACACTCAATTTAAACAAGCTATCGATTACTCCATGAATCAACCGTCCATCAACGTACTAGATGCGAGAGCTCACGACGATGGGAGAATGCTAGTGTTAACTCTGAAAAACGATGGAGTTAGATCTATAACGGTAGAGAGGATAGACGTGTACGTAGATAGCTCGCACTACGTATTCACGTCAACTAACTCAACCTTTACCCCAAGCCCAACGATAGATCCCGGAGCGACGGTAACGGCCGTACTATCCTCCTCAACGCCTATCTTCACCTCTCCATCTGCGCATATCGTGGTAAGCTCTCAAGATTACAGCAGAGGTCTAACGGTCCCTATAGGCTTCTAACCATCTTTATTTTTTGGTGACGTGAAGTGAGGGCCGTATTGGAGCCAGCATCTACTTCAGTTGGAGCACTTATACAATGGACGGGCGACGCTCGAAGCATCTCTGGAGACGCACACAAAGACCCTCTAGCTGAAACGGATACAACTGCGTTTCTCCAGCTTTACCTAACTAAAGGGAAATTCCCTCATTTTCTTGAAAAGGGTCTAACTACGAGCTTTTACGGCCCCAATCTCCCTACTTTAAGCCCTAACGACGGAGGAAAATGTATGTACGAGGCAGAAATGATTGTCTTCTATTTCTTGCTCAGCCGTTTTCGGCCTCTTGAACAGATTCTGATCAACAGGAAATGCTTTTAACGTGAAGGGAGGGTGGAGGCCTTGATATTAAAGAAGTATTTCCAAGAAGAGGTCCCCGAGATAAAGAGGATAGATTCTAAGGTACCAGAGGACCTTTCCTTAGTAGCGAGCTACAAAGTTAGCCTATCTAAGGAGAATATGGCTGAGCCGTGTACGGTAAACGTATACTACGGAAGGGGCAAAGGGTACTACAGGGTTATAGAGCCGGAGGTACATCCAACGGTATTAGATAAGCTTAGAAAGGCCATGACCTTCTTTTTTAAAGAGGTACCTCCAAGCCCTGTAGCTGAGCTCGATCCAGCTGGGTACTTAGAAGCCGAGCTTAGAAAGGCCGGCGCTTTCAGTGGATTAAGAGAAGATGAGGTGAGAAAGGTCAGGTATTACATATTGAGAGAGGTATCTGGGTACGGCGTTATAACACCTGTAATCATGGACCCGTTCGTTGAAGATGTGAGCTGTGAAGGGGAAGGAAGGCCGGTGAGGGTATGGCATTCCAGATTCAACAAGTACTATTGGCTCGAAACCAATATAGTTCTATCTAGAGAGGAAATAGATTCCCTCTTATTGAGGTTTGCTAGTAGATGCGGGTCTCCGCTATCTAGCTCAAGCCCTATCCTGGATTCAACTCTACCTGAAGGATATAGAGTAAGCGGAACTTGGAGAAACGAGGTATCGAGCTTCGGTAGCAGCTTTACGGTTAGGAAGTTTAGAACTAAGCCCTACAGCTTAACCGAGCTAATACATATGGGCACCTTAGATTACAAGCTAGCCTCTTATCTATGGCAGTTGATGGAGTTTAAGGGGTTTATAATCGTAGCAGGCCCTAGCGCTACTGGGAAGACCACTATGTTGAATAGCTTAGCTACCTTGCTAAACCCCAATTGGAAGGTAGTAAGCATAGAGGACGTAAGAGAGCTGAACATACCTCATCCAGGTTGGAAGGCTTTACACACTAGAGTAGGAGGAGTAGGAGGGATGGGGAAGGTAGATCTGTTCGATCTAGTTAAGCTAAGCTTGAGGGAAAGGCCGGATTACATAATCCTAGGAGAGGCTAGAGGTGAAGAAGTTAAGATATTGTTCCAATCAGCGGCTACTGGACATGGATGTTTAACTACCTTCCACGCTAGTAACGAGAGGGCGTTGCAAGCAAGGATAACGCAGCCTCCGATATCTATATCCCCCTCCCTCCTTAACTTGATAGATGCCCTAGTGATACTGGTGAGGGATAGCAAGGATGGAAAGAGGTACGTCTACAAAATACTAGAGTACGACGAAGGATGGAGGCTTGTTTACCAAAGGGAGGGGTCGAGCTGGACGGGAGCTCCTGGAAATAAGCTATCCATGTTAGCTGAAGCGTACGGCTTAGATGCCAGATCCCTCACCTATCAATTATCGAAAAAGGAGAACTTTCTACAGGAGATGGTTAGAAGAGAGGTGTTCGATTATGAAGAGCTATCCGAAAACTTGAGGATATTCTACGCTTCTTGAGACCTTTCGTATATCATCTTTACCTTATCTAAAGTGTCCGCATCTCTAGGAGCTTTATCCCATCTAATCGCCTTAATCCTGGGAAACCTCAAGGCATATCCGCTATCGTGTCTATCGCTTTTCTGAACGGAATCGAAGGCAACTTCAACTACTATCTCAGGCTCAACTATAGCCATAGATCCTCTCCACTCTATAACCTTCTTCTTGAAGTACTCCGTCATCTCCTCTATCTCTTCATCGGTTAACCCGCTATACGCCTTCCCTATAACCTTAAGCTCATCTCCATCCCATACGGCAAAGGTGTAATCTGAGAGCAAGCCTGCTCTCTTTCCGTGTCCGTACTCTACGGCTACGACTACGGCATCTATCGTATCCAGCTCTCTTTTAAGCTTCATCCATTTCGCTCCTCTCCTTCCAGGAGTGTAGATCGAGTCCGGATCCTTAAGCATCAACCCTTCGTATCCGAGCTTTCTGCTTTCGTTAAAAAGCTCCTCAACCCTGCTCGGATCTTTAGCCGTGAAGATAGGGGCTAGATGTATCCTTCCGCCTAGCTTTAAGCTCTCTAAAAGCTTCTTCCTATCTCTTAAAGGCGTGGACATCATTTCCCTTCCTTCGTACATTAAGATATCGAAGATGAAGTAGTGTACAGGTACCTCCTTAATTACCTTCTCATCGATGCGTTTTCTATGAAGCCTCTGCTGTAGTTTAGTGAAATGCACGGGCCTTCCATCTCTGTAAGCCAGTATTTCTCCATCGAAGATAGCGGAAAAGCCTAGCTTCCTCAAGTCCTCAACTAGCTCTGGAAAGCTATCCGTTACGTCCTCAAGCCTTCTAGAGAAGATTCTAACTCCATCCCTTCCGACGTGAACTTGAGCCCTTATCCCATCGTACTTGTACTCAACCAGTACTTCCTTTCCGAACTTCTTCATGGCTTCCTCAGCTGAAGGAGCTGGCTCGGCCAACATGAACCCGATAGGGGAGAATAAGGAGGGCTTAGCCTCGTCGATTCTCCTCTCCTTCGCTAGTACGGCTACCTTAGATAGATCCGCTACCATTAACACCGCTTCCCTTATCCTTTCACTCCTGTATCCGTACGCTAAAGCGATAGCTTCCTCTAAAAGCCCGCTCGTAGCTCCAATCCTAAGCTCGTTAGTTAAGAACTTAACGATATACTTGGCCTCTAAGGGATCCGCTCTCAAAAGCAGGCCTATTAGCTTCCTCTTCTTCAAAACCTGGGAACCCTGCCCCTTAATCCTGCCCATATCGTTTAAGGCGTTAATTACGTCCATAACTTGCAACTCTTCGAAAAAGAACGGCGTAACCTTCTTGCCTCCCTTCAAGAGCTCGTATGCGGCTTCCCCTAAATCGCCCTTTTCGACCACGACTTTCCCGAACTTTTCTCCTTCCTTCGCTACCTCTAGGACAGCGTCCCTTATGGTAGCCCATCCAACGCCTACATCGCATCCAAGCATGTACTTAATTAAACCGCTAAGCTCTTCTTCGTTTAAGGATTTGAGCAATTTAGCTAAAAAGGATACCTTTAAGTTCTTACTCGACGTCCCCCTTACCTTTTCGAATATTTCACATACCTCCGAAAATAGCATCAATTACTATGTAGAAGTAATGCCTTTTTAATGTAAAGACCTAAAGCGGTTTAGCCATAACTAAAGCTTCTTCGCCATCTCTGTAGTAGAAGGGAATTCTCCTTACCTCTTTAAACCCTAGCTTCTTATATAGCGAAATAGCCGGATGATTGCTAACCCTAACTTCTAAGAAGGCCTCTTCACAACCTCGTTTCTTCATAGCCTCCATAGCTTCTAGCATCATCGCTTCTCCAAGCCCCTTCCTCCTGTGTTCAGCTAACACCGCTATGGATACTATATGGCCCTTCCTTACGATGTTAAACTTGAAGAACGAGAACCCATACTCTATTCTACACATGATGTAACCTACTATCTTACCTCCCTTCTCGGCTACTATAAACCCCTCTGGGAAGTTCCTCAAGAGCTCGTAGTAAAAGAAGTCCGAATAGTGCTCGGGAAGAGTTACTAAGTTAACGGATACCACGCTCGGTATATCCTCCTCATTCACCCTTCTAAGTACGTAATCTCCAATAGACCTTATAATAGTTCCCTGCTCCAATAGCGCAATATACTAAATACGTCTTTAATTTTAAACTTTTAACGGCTCCGTAAGGGTTAGAGAAGCGTGAGCGATAACTAAGGCCTTTAGCCTCCAGCCGTGTCTAGATTGGATGTTCGAGAAGGTGTTAGATAGAGATCTATAGCCATCGAGCCCTATCCTTTTCAACATCGAGTTGGGGAGAGCGGTTACTAGGTAAACGCTCCCCCTCTCCTTCAAGGCCTTCATACACTCCAGATCCTCTATTCCGTCTACGTACGTAGACGGAATAGGCCTTCCTTCAAATAACAGCTCTAAAGCCGTAGATCCGAGCCCCTCACCACACTCCCCTACTACTACGATCTCTCCTCCTTTTTGGATAGATTTTAAATGTAGACAAGCCGCTTTCAATACGTTGGACAAAGTGCTATCGAAAGGACCTCCTCCAGCGCAGATGATCGCTAATCTATGCGGTTTGACCCTCACCCTCCTCTTATCTAAAATTGGAACGAGCTCTTTCTCAACCTTCTCGGCCTCTCCTATAAATAAGGAGGAGAAGGTAGAGGAGCCGGAGATATAGGAGATCGTTAAAGGCGAAACTTCTTCCAATACCCTCTTGGAGAACCAGCTCCCTCCATCTTCTAAACCTGGCGTTATCTTATCCTCCTTTCTCTTCCAAACTTCTTCCCTAAGATCTAAGCTGTTACATATCGCGCTCCAAGGAC
>CALBHZ010000267.1 GCA_937892815.1 uncultured archaeon
AATGATACGGCGACCACCGAGATCTACACCGTCTAATTCGTCGGCAGCGTCAGATGTGTATAAGAGACAGGTATGGTCTGTAGGCGCGAGCTTACTTGGTTTTAATTTAGGGAGCTATACCTTTTATATCAATAGTGTTATCTTTCTCTTAGCTTTTATCTTACATGAACTTGCCCACAAGATAGCTGCCAGTAGGAACGGGTTATACGGGGAGTTCAATTTAAGCCTCTGGGGAGCCACATTAACCTTGTTGAGCATCTTCCTACCTCTTAAGGTAATAGCTCCCGGAGCCGTGGTCATATTCGGTTACACGAACGTTGAGAAGATGGGTAAAATAGCAATGTGGGGTCCTCTCACGAATATAATCATAGCTTTGATAATGCTTCCCCTCATGTTAACGACTTATGGAAGGCTATTAGCTGTAGCCTTTTATCTCAACGCCTTCATAGCTACATTTAATCTGTTGCCCTTCGGCGTACTTGATGGAAAGAAGATCATCGAGTGGAATAAAGTAATATGGTTAATTCTATTCATTCAAACGATATTGTACCTGGTACTGGGATACCTTAAGATCTAATTGGTATTCCAATCTCCTTAACTACCAATTCTCCCACTACATCCTTATTGCTTAATAGGCCGGGCTTTGCTGCGTGAAAAGTTATCGTTAAATCCGCTCTTACGACTTTACCAACGATTTCGCCAGTATCGGGATTTAATCCGGATGGAAGATCTACGGCAATCACTAACCCCTTACTTCTATTAACTACGTCTATAGCTGTAGCAATAGGCTCTCTCACCTCTCCCTTAACTCCAGTGCCTAACATAGCTTCAACAATTACATCTGCATTTTCAATTTCTTCTTCATATTTCATAAGATCCTCCTTCCTTAAAACCTCCAATACCCTTATGTTCATTAATGATAGAGCCTTCCACATAGTCCTCGCCTCTTCCGTTCTTACTTTATCCATCTCTCCTAATAAAAAGACCTCAACGTTATATCCTCTTAAAGCGAGATGCCTTGCAGCCGAAGCTCCATCGCCTCCATTATTACCTGTTCCACATAAGACAACAATCCTAACATCCTTTAAAGGGTCAATTCTCTTTCCTATCTCATCTGCTACAGCTCTTCCAGCGTTCTCCATCATTAGAGTTCTGCTATATCCCAAATTATGATATTCCTTCTCAACTTTCTTCATCTCCTCCGTCGTAATTACGTTCATATCTACTCTGATCCTAAAAACTACCTTTTAAAATTTAAAGTGGACGAGCTCCGTCTATTAGCATATGAAGAGGATATTCTTTCTCTCCGATTTCGGTTATAGGGATTATTACGTTTCTGCCGTTAAAGCGGTAATTACCTCAATTGCGTCCGATATTGAGGTAATAGACGTTACACATGAAGTAGAACCTTTTAATATTAAACAGGGAGCGTTTATACTCTATCAACTAACGCCGTATATCCCCAATAGCTCGGTCGTTTTAGCCGTAGTAGATCCAGGGGTGGGAACGAACAGAAGGGCCATCGTAGTTAAAACGAGAAGACTTCTGTTTGTAGGACCTGATAATGGACTCCTTTATCCTGCGTGCAGCAGAGATGGTATTATAGAGATAAGGGAGATCGAAAACACATCGATTACGCTTCCCAGAAGTGGTACCTTCGATGCTAGAGATGTATTTGCACCTGTTGCAGCTCATCTAGCTAAAGGCTTCGAAATTGAACGTATAGGAAAGAAAATAGATGAAATCATAGAGTTAAACTTAGCTAAAGCCTGTTTTTCAAAATCATACGTACTAGCTGAAGCTTTGCATGTAGATAGGTTCGGTAATATCATAACTAACATAGGTATACGGGAATTCGAAAGATGGAAGGGAGCTAATAAGAGATACGTAGTAAAGGTGAAGGAGAGGGAATATAAGGCTTACTTTGCAAATTCATTCCAAGATATAAGAGAAGGGAGTTTAGGACTTATTCCGGGAAGCTCGGGCTTTATCGAAATCTCGGTGAAAGAAGGATCGGCTTCCAATTTAACGGGGATATCCGCTGGCAGCGAATTCTCCGTCTTGAGGTTAAAAACTTAATAGATTCCCTTAAGGGATAGTATCGTTATGAAGATAAAAGCGAGAAGGAAGTTACCGATATTAGTTAAGTGACGTGATTGTCTTGCCTCCTAACATAACGGTATACCAAGATATCGCTATTGAACAAGAGGCTAAAATTATGTACTACGATAACGGATAGGTTCTCTATTAGTTGTAAATAAGGAGAATAAGCCCGTAGGAATAGTTACTGAAAGGGATATGCTTTACGCTATAGCGAGTAAACAGGTAGGAATACCTTTACAGAACATAATGACCGAATAATCCATTAGTAGTTAAACAAGAAGAGCCCTTAATGGAAGCTCTCAAGAAGATGAGGGATATCGGGGTTAGGCATCTCCCAGTGGTAGATAGGGAGGGAAAGCCAATAGGGATCGTATCATTGAGGGATTTGGCGGAAGCGCTTCTCGCCTTAATGAATGTAATAATTAACGCTTTCTATAATGGATGCGGCCGGCGGGATTTGAACCCGCGATCATCAGCTTGGGGGGCTGACGTCCTAGACCAGACTAGACGACGGCCGCCTGAACCTATTTCTCTTTTCGAGTTTATAAAATTGACGCTTCTTAAATAAAAACACTTAATATCGATCTAAGTATTTTTCATGACGTTGAAGTTAATACCGCTCGCATCCGATTCTCTAGGAGTAAGGTCTATGGCGCTTTTAGTGGACTTAAAGAACCTCAAGATACTAGTCGATGCGGGTTCCTCCTTAGGTCCTAGATATGGGCTACCTCCTCACCCTATAGAGTACAAGGCTCTAAAGGACTCGAAGGTGAGAATAAGGAGAGCAGCGAAAAAGGCAGACATAGTGTTCATTTCCCATTATCATTTCGATCATTATACTCCATGCTGGCCTAATATAGAATGGAAATGGACGTGGGCTGGCCTCGAGCTAGCAAAGAAGATATACTCGGGTAAGGAGATATGGGCAAAATCTCCAGAAACCAATATAAATTACAGCCAGAAGCTTAGAGCCTTGAAGTTTTTTAGTGTCAGTAAGGAGATTTCTAAGGAGGTGAAATTTTTAAACGGAGAGAGGCTTCTATCTGTCTCTTATACACATCTCCGAGCCCACGAGACCTCTCTACATCTCGTATGCCGT
>CALBHZ010000268.1 GCA_937892815.1 uncultured archaeon
TTCAAGCAGAAGACGGCATACGAGATGTAGAGAGGTCTCGTGGGCTCGGAGATGTGTATAAGAGACAGTACATAGGCAGGAAACGGTCTCCTTCTTCGGAATTCCTATTACTAGATACATCGATATCGAAGATAGCGAAGACGTTCTAAGGGCTATTAGGAATACGCCAGAAGGAACCCCTATAGATCTAATAATACATACGCCTGGAGGCATAGCTTTAGCCGCTTCTCAGATAGCTATGGCGTTAAAATCCCATAGGGGAAGGAAAACCGTAATTATACCGCATTACGCAATGAGCGGCGGTACCTTGATAGCTTTAGCCGCTGATGAGATATTAATGGATCCCCATGCGGTAATAGGACCCGTAGATCCTCAGCTTAGCGATCCAAGCGGTACCTATCCAGCTGCTACCTTATTAAAGGTGCTCGAGAAGAAAAGCGTGAACGATTTAGACGATAAGACGTTGGTAATGGCCGAAGAAGCTAGAAAGGCCATTAAACAGATGGAGGATTTCGTGCGTAAGCTATTAGAGGATTCTCTGCCTAAAGAAAAGATAGAGGAGGTGTTAGACGAGCTCGTAAGAGGAAAATACACTCACGATCACGGAATATTCCCCGAAGAAGCTCAGAGGCTCTTACCTGGAAAAGTTAAGATAGGCTTACCTGAAGAGGTCTATGAGCTAATGGCCTTATATAAGATGGAGGCAAGACCTAGGAGGCCAGGCGTAGAGTACGTACCGGTAATACCTAGCCACCTAATTCCTAGTAAGACTAAGTAGTATTCGTTTTTACGGCTCTGCATCTCTCACTGTTTTTAGTGAGTATTTAAAGACTCCTTAATTTGTATGGATAGCACACATCGATATTTCAAAATTCGTAATGAGAACTATTAACTTAACCCTTAAGCTCAACAATGCTATCGATGGAAAGACGTCATTAGTTTTAAACCTTTGATAGGTACCTCGCGCTTCAACATAAGCAATTCCCTTTTTACTTAACTCCAAATAAAGTCAAGAATGTTGGTAGATCCTTCAATTCTCCTTCATACAATAGTACTCTTCCTAACCTCGTCGTACTCTGGATTGCTGAAGCTACCCTCTTTCCTATCGCTATAGCCCACAGGTTCTCCGTTTCCAAGCTCTCCTCAATTCTATTCCAAGCTTCAACTTCCTCTAGAGATGTAAAGACTATATACCTAGCTCCCCTAATCAGCGCATCAAAGACATTCCTAAAAGACTCCTCATTTATTACTCTCGTATATATGGGGAAAACCTTTGCCTTATCTCTATTTACCTTATCCTCTACTTCTAAGGCAATTTTATCCGAGCACCAGATAGCATAGGGCCTTTCTAATTCGGATATAAACTGTAAGATTTTTCTTTCCTCGATTATCTCTACATCTTCAATTCCTTCTTTTTTCAACCTCTCCTCAACTAATCGATTAATTGCTACAGCACCTCTGCTAATTACCCTCTTGTAATCTCTTAAGCTTTTAAAGGCTATATTAACCGCTGATACGCTGTAATAGATGTTCCTTTCAGGCCTAAATCCCCTATCGATCTCTTTTTTAACATCTTCTATCCCTATTTCCAAGTCTTCTACGATCGGAACTATTCCCAGCTCTTTAACTTCCCTTACTAAACTCTCTCCCTCTCTACTTAATAAGATCGCCTTCATCGAACCTAATTAGCTAACTTGTTTCTTAGACCATTCCTCAACGATATCGTATCCAAAGAAGGCCTTGAACTTCTCCCTACCTTCCTTCGTCATTTTCAAAGGACTCCATGGAGGATCCCATACTAGATCGACATCTACGCTATTTACCCCCTTTACATCCATTATAGCGCTTTTCACGCTATTAACTATCATATAAGCTATTGGACATCCTCTAGCTGTTAACGTCATCTTAACCTTAACGTTACCCCCTTCATCTACATTTAAGTCGTAAATAAGTCCCAAGTTCCAAACGTCTATAGGTATTTCTGGATCGTATACGTTCTTCAACTTTTCGATTATCCTCTCCTTTAAATCATCGCTCATTTCAACATCGCTATTACTTCGTTTAACGCATCTTTAACCTTTTTGCCGGAAACGCTGATGTGTTTTATTCCTAGCTCCTGAGCTGCGGCCATGGCGTTAGGGCCTAGGCTTCCAGCCACTATTACCTTCGCTCCCGAATTAACTACGGTCTTTATGGCCTTTATCCCCGCCCCGCTTCCAGCTTGTAAACCTGGATTAGGAATTACATTGACCGATTTTATCCGCCCCTCTTCTACTTCTACAATCGTGAACGAAGAGCACCTTCCAAACCTATCCGATATTTGATCTTCCAGCCCTCCTTTACCTGAACAAGCGAAGGCTATCTTCATAAAATGAGGTTTCAAACTTGCTAGCTTTAAGGTTTTTCTAAAGGCTGACCTTTTACCTAAAATTGACGAAAGGGCAATTTTTGAAAAGATTAGAGGCAAAAGACCGGTTTTGGCCAAGGAATATTTTGAGAAACTTCCTGGATTCACTCGTTCCGAGATAAGTTTTAAACCAAGACTTCCTT
>CALBHZ010000269.1 GCA_937892815.1 uncultured archaeon
TTTCAAGCAGAAGACGGCATACGAGATGTAGAGAGGTCTCGTGGGCTCGGAGATGTGTATAAGAGACAGGTCTACGGGAGATGCCGGTATTCTTAGGTATATCGCTTCATCCGACTTAAGCACTAAATCTACTTTACTCCTATACCCTATAATAGATGAGTATATCGTGGCTCTGTATTGAACGGAACCGCTTCCCTTTTCCTTTTCAACTAAGATCTTATTAGGGCTTAAATCTTCAAGCCCTATAATTATCCTCTCACTACCATTAATTATGAAATATCCCCCTGGGTCTTTAGGATCTTCTCCTAAATCTATAAGCTGTTCTTCACTCATTCCATAAAGAGCACATATTTTAGATTTCACCATTACCGGAAGGTTTCCTATGAAAACCTTTTGCGTATGGTAAGGTAGGTTAGCGTTCTGAGGATCGATTATGGTCATTTCGAGGTATAGGGGAGCTGCGTAAGTTAAGTTCCTAAGCCTCGCTTCTAGTGGATAGACATACGTTTCAGAGCCGTCTTGTTCGATAACTCTAGGCCTGCCTATCTCTACCTTTCCTAGCCTTATCTTATAATTTCCCAATGGAGTTTCTATTTCGACCTCTCCCACTTCATCTACTATGCTCTGTATTCCCTTTTCTATAAACTCGTTATATGAGTTAAGGTGCTGTCTAGCTATGCCCTCTCTCTTAAGCATGTCTTCAATTATAGGCCATCCATCGAAGCTTCTCATCCCTCAACCACCAACCTGTAGTAAACCGATTCTCCTGCAGTTTCGCTTTTCCTCGTTATCTTGATTATATCTCCAGGTTTAGCCTTTAACTCAACAACTACTGGATCGGTACTTAAGATATAAGGAAGCTGTTCTGGCCTTACATTATACTTTTGGAGTATTTTCTTGGCTTCTTCCTCGCTTAAAACCTCATGTTTTGGAACATATATGTGATCCGTTACCTTGAATGGCCTAGTCAACTATACCACCTCCTATCTGTATTTCTATATAATCTACTAAATCTAAAAATCATCTTCCGCATACTCTCCCTTTTATCTTCCTTATTTAAGCTTAACCCTTACTTGACTTAAATACTCCTTCCTTATAAACTATGCTCTTTAAAAGGGTAGATAAAAAATAAAACTAAAGACCTCCTTAAAAAGCCACAATTATGGAGATTAGGAAAATTCAAGTTATAGGAGGAACGTACGTAGTATCCTTGCCTAAGAAATGGGCGAAGGGCCATAGCTTGAAGAGAGGAAGTAAAGTTACTATTGAGATAGGAAGAGAAGGAGCAATAGTAATTTATCCCTTCGAGAAGAAGGAAACGAAAAAGGAAATAGATATCACATATCCAGTACCGAGCCCTAAAGAGCTTTACAATGAGATGACCGCCGCCTACCTACTAGGCTTTAATACGATAAGGATTAGAAGCAACGCTAGGATAAGTTATGAGGATAGAGAGGTTATCAAAGATGTAGTTAGAAGGTTCATGGGATTGGAGATAACTGAGGAGGATTCTAAATCTATAACCGTCCAATTCTTACTGGAAGTTGAGACAGTTGAGCCTAAAAAAGCATTCAAGCGCATGCATATGCTTACGAAAGGCATGTTTAAAGATGCGATTACTTCAATACTAGAAAGGGATCCTAGGCTTTCCAAAATCGTAATTGAAAGGGATGATGAAGTTGATAGGCTATACTTCTTATTGGTTAGACTGCTTAGGAGCGTCTCCTTGGATCCATCCTTAGCGGTTAAACTGGGATTGACGCCTATCGATTGCTTGGATTATAGAGTAGCAGCTAGCTTACTAGAGACGGTGGGAGATGACGCGGTTGAAATAGCTAAGGTAGGGATCGAAGGATTGAGTGTAAAGGATAAGTTGATACTCAAGGAAATAAGCAGACAACTTGAGGCTATGCAGGATAAAGCGGTTGATGCTCTGCTACTGAGAAGCAGAAAAGAGGTGGATAAGATCGTGGAACTGTACGATAAGGTAGGAGATGCTATTGAAAGGTCTGAAAAGATAAACGGAGGCTTTAGATTACATGAACTCATGAAGGATATAGCTAGATGCTCTATAGACCTTGTTGACCTAGTTATTCCGTTTATTAGAGTATAGCGGGCCCGCCGGGATTTGAACCCGGGATCTCCGGCTCCGCAGGCCGACGCCTTATCCATGCTAGGCCACGGGCCCTCTTACTTTGTTTAAGGAGAGGCGCTATAAGAGCTTTGTCAAATTTTCCTCGAATGGGGGATAAATTAGGCCCTTATCGGTTATAAATGCGGTAACTAGTTCCGGAGGCGTGATATCGAAGGCTGGATTGAAGACTTTAACGTCCTTTGGCGCTATCCTACGACCTTTAATATATATGACCTCTAACGGACTTCTCTCCTCTATCTCGACGTCATTTAAGTTAGTGTGGGGGTCGAAAGTTGACGAAGGCAAAGCTACGTAAAATGGTATATCGTGCCTCTTGGCTAGAACGGCTATTTGATAAGTGCCTATCTTATTTACAACATGTCCATCTCTGAGAACCCTATCGGCTCCAACTATTACCTTATTTACCTTCCTTAAATACATTAGGTAACCTACTACGGTATCGGGAATTAAAGTAACATCGAAGCCGTCCTTTAATAATTCGTAAGTTGTCAACCTCGCTCCTTGCATTACCGGCCTCGTTTCGGTTGCAATTACCTTAACTTCCTTGCCTTTTTCCTTTGCAACTCTGAGAGGAGCTAAAGCTGTACCATACTCAATAGTTGCTAGAGAACCGGCGTTACAGTGCGTTAAAACTACATCTCCGTTCTCTATCAAGGGTTCTCCGTATTCTCCTATTGCTCTCGCCCGTCGCTCTTCTTCTTTCATGATTTTCTCTGCTTCCCTTAACGCATCTATTCTCGGATTTTTAGAGCTTATAACTCGTCTATATACTCTATCTACAGCCCAAGCTAAATTGATGGCGGTAGGCCTTGCTTTCTTTAACATTTCAGCTTTCTCCTTTACCCTACTTTTTTCAAAGCTATCAGAAAAGGCGAGGCCGAAAGCTGCTACTACCCCAATTAGAGGAGCGCCTCTAATTACCATATCCCTTATAGCCTTGAAGGCGTCTTCTGGAGAGGATATCTTAACCCACTTTTCTCGCGTTGGTAAGAGACGTTGATCTAAAACCCAAAGCTCTTTTCCATCCCACTTTATAGGACGCATACCCCTACCATGTAGTTAGAAATACAAAAGTCTTTAAATGGGTTTTTAAATTACCTTAAAGGGAGGAAGGATTATGTTTACCCCCTCCGCTGGATATGATAGAGCGATTACCATATTCTCGCCCGACGGTAGATTGTATCAGGTTGAATACGCTATAGAAACCGTAAGAAGGGGCACCATAGCTATTGGAATTAAAGCTAGGGACGGCGTAGTCCTATGTGTTGAAGAAAGGGTAAAAAAGCTCCAAAACCACAATTTAAGCCAAAAGCTATTCCAAGTAGATGATCATATCGGCATAGCGGCCGCCGGTTATGTTCCGGATGCGAGGGTATTAGTAGATCAAGCAAGGATTATGGCTCAGAATAATAGGCTCCTGTATGACGAGCCTATCGACGTAGAGACCATAGCTAGAAGGTTAGGGGATATAGCACAACAATATACTCAATACGCCGGCGTTAGACCGTTCGGAGTATCGTTAATAATAGCTGGAGTTGATAAGGCAGGGCCTGCGATTTTCACTACCGATCCTAGCGGAACTTATCTTGGGTACGACGCTATTGCCATAGGAGGAGGAAGCGAGCAAGTTAACGAATACTTAGAGCAAAAATACAGGAGCGATATGACCTTAGAGGAAGCGTGCTTGTTAGCTATTGAATGCGTGTTAAAAGCGAGCGAGGAAAAAGCAGAATCTAGGCATATAAAGCTTGCGACGATAGATGTAAAAACGAGGAAAATGAGGAGATTTAAGGAAGAAGAGGTACAAGAGTGCCTAAGGAGGATTCTAGAGAGTAAAGGGGAAACAGGTTAGGTAATTTTTTATATAAGCCTAGTTTGTTTTGATATAGATTGAGCCAAAAGATTACAACTGCAAGATATATCGTAGGAAAAGAGAAGTTTGAAATTTTAGTTAAAGCAGACCCCGCTTTCGATTTTAAAATGGGTAAGAAAAGCAATATAGATGAGGTTTTAGCCGTAGATGAGATCTACGTTGATGCCTCAAAAGGCATGAGAGCCTCTGAAGATAAGCTTATGAAAGCTTTCCAAACTAAAGATATAATGAAGGTTGCAGAGGTAATCCTAAAGAAGGGAGAGCTTTTATTGACTAGCGAACAAAGGAAGAGGCTAATTGAGGATAAGAAGAAACAGATAATTTCCTTTATAGCAAAGAATTACGTAGATCCTAAAACTAACTTACCTCATCCCCCTATAAGAATAGAGCAAGCCCTTGCTCAGGCAAAGGTATCGATAGACCCGTTTAAGGATGTGGAGGAACAAGCAAAGATAGTTATAGAGAGGTTAAGAACCATAATTCCATTAAAGACGGGTAGAGTAAAGTTAAGGGTAAGAGTTCCGGCTATGTATTCTGCTCAGGCCTATGGTATCTTAAAGAGCTATGGAGAGATAGTCGATCAAGAATGGGGAGCGGACGGTGGATTAACGGCTACAATTGAACTACCAATTGCTTCTCAAAGTGCTTTATTAGACAAGTTAGCGTCTTTAACGAAGGGCTCAGCTCAAGTTACACCGGTGGAGTGAAATGGGAGTGGTAAAGAGGAAGTACGTTTTGCCTGGAGATCTGATTGTAGAGGGAAATTATCAAATAATATCAAACGCTTACCGTATTGGAAATAAGATCTACTCAATGAAAGTAGGAATGGCTGAAATAACTAATGGAAAAGTCAAGGTAATTCCATTAAGGGGTCCTTATACACCGAGAGTAGATGATCTCGTTTTAGGCATAATAGTCGATTACGCTCCTTTAGCGTGGACTGTGGATATAAATTCGTATTTTGAGGCTTTTCTTCCAGCACAAAACGTGTTTGGGAAGAACTTCAATCCAGAAGTACACGATCTAACTAGGAAGTTTAAGATAGGGGATTTGATAGCTGCGAAGATCGTGAGTTTTGAAAGGGGAAAGGATCCTATGTTAACGGTTTCTGGACCTGGGTTAGGTAAATTAACTCGAGGCGAGCTCGTTAGGATATCTCCAGTAAAGGTACCTAGGTTGATAGGCAAAAAAGGATCCATGAGTAAGATGATTGAGAAGGCTACCGGATGCGAGCTAATCATAGGTCAGAATGGGTTAGTTTTTGTTAGAGGCCCTCCTGAAGGTATAATAAAGGCGATAAAAGCGATAAAGTTCGTAGAAGAACAAGCTCATACCTCTGGACTTACTCAAAATATACAGAATTTCTTGAAAGGAGGTGGATGATAGGTGGGGAAGTTAATAGATGAGGAAGGAAGAAGAGTAGATGGTAGAAAGTTTAACGAGTTGAGGCCTATTAGAATAGAAGTAGGTGTTTTAAAGAACGCCGATGGCTCAGCATATATAGAGCATGGGGGAAATAAGATCGTTGTTGCTATTTACGGTCCTAAGGAAACGCACCCTAAATTCATGGCCTTACCAGACAGAGCCATTTTGAGATGCAGATATCACATGGCTCCTTACTCCACGGAAGAGAGAAAACCTCCACAGCCAAGCCGAAGGGAAATAGAGCTATCAAAGGTTATTAGAGAGGCTTTAGAACCAGCTATAAAGCTTGAAGAATTTCCGAGAACGGCGATAGACGTGTATATTGAGGTCCTTCAGAGCGATGGAGGTTCTAGAGGAGCTGGGATTACAGCGGCATCCGTAGCACTAGCCGATGCTGGAATACCAATGAAGGACTTAGTAGTGGGATGTGCCGCTGGCAAAGTCGATGGGCAAATAGTTTTAGATTTAAACGATCTAGAAGACAAGGAAGGAGAGGCAGATCTACCCGTGGCGATAATGCCAAATATTGGACAAATTACATTACTTCAAATGGACGGGTTGTTAACGATTGACGAATTTAAGAAGGCTCTAGATTTAGCTATAGAAGGATGCAAGAAGATACATCAAATCCAAAGGGAGGCCTTGTATAGAAAATATTTTGGCACATCGGAGGCTGAAAGTAAATGATGATATCGCAAAGAGGCTACTTCATTGAAAACTTAAGGAAAGAGCAAATGTTACAGCTTCTAGCTAAGGGGAAAAGGCTGGATGATAGAGGGCTATTGGATTATAGGCCGTTAAAAATTGAAGTAGGGGTCATAGAAAAAGCTGAAGGATCTGCGAAAGTAAGCCTTGGTGATACTCAGGTCATCGCTGGTGTAAAGGTCGAAGTAGATAGGCCTTTTCCAGATACTCCAGATAAAGGGTTGCTTATAGTAAATGCAGAAGTTTTACCACTAGCGAGCGCTTATTCAGAACCAGGACCTCCAGATGAAGACGCGATAGAGCTGGCTAGAGTAGTTGATAGAGGCGTGAGAGAGAGCGGGATGATCGAGTTAGAAAAGCTGGTAATTGAGCCAGGAAGATATGTTTACGCCGTTTTCGTAGATGTAAACGTACTGAATATCGATGGTAATCTCTTTGATGCAACCTCATACGCTGTAGTGGCAGCGCTTGCTACTACGAAGTACAGGAAATATGAATTAACAGAAAATGGCGAATTAAAGGCCACGGATAAATTCGAAAAACTTCCCATCACTACCATACCTATATCGATAACTGCCTTTAGAATCGGCGACGTTATACTGTTAGACCCCAATGCTGACGAGGAAACATTAGTGGAGGCAAGGTTGACGTTTACCTTTGATGGTAGAGGCAATTTATGTGCTGCTCAAATGGGAGGAAGCAAGGGATTCTCGAAGGATCAAGTTTTGAAGATAATAGAAATAGCGAAGCTTAAAGCCGAGGAAATAGGAGGGTTATTGCGGAGGCAGGTAGGATATGGTTAAGAAGGGAGCATCTCTTAAAGGTCTAGGAACGAAATACGGATCTACTTTGAGGAAGAGGTATACAAGAGCCTATAAGCTACTGAAGACAAGGAGGTATTGTCCGAATTGTGGTTCACCCAGGTTTAGGAGGCTAGTTATAGGGATTTGGCATTGTCCTAAATGCGGACTGAAGGTAGCTGGAAGAGCGTACGACATAGAAATTGAATAAGGAAGTAAGAGGTAAGGTAGAAATTTCAATAGAGATCGATGATGAACGATTGCTAAAAGCTCTATACGTTTCGTTCCTAGGTGATTCTAAGAGCGCAAGGTCTAAGTACGATGTATCGCTTAGTGGGAATCAATTAAGTATATCGGTAGGAAATCTTAATATAGGCGATCTAAGAGCCTTCATAAATTCTAATTTAAGGCTTTTAAAGGTCATCATAGAAGGATTAAAGGTGATAGAATGAGCTCGGAAGTTCCTCCATGGCTCCAAGAACAATTGGCTAGGTATGATCAATTGCAACAAAGTCTTCAAGCTATATTAACTCAGAAACAACAGGTAGAGGCAGAACTCGCGGAAATTGAGAAGGCGTTAGAAGAGCTGAGAAAAGCCCCTTCAGATGTGACCGTTTACAAATTTGCGGGCACTATTATGTTAAAGGCCGATAGGGAAAGCTTGCTTAAAGAGCTAGAGGAGAAAAGGGAATTAGCTAATACGAGGATAATGGTATTGAAGAAGCAAGAAGATAGGATAAGAAGCAACCTTCAGGAGCTCCAAAATAAGATAAACGAAGCTATAAAAAGTAGGCAAGGGGCAAGTTAACAAAGTTTTTAGTAGGTAAAACAAAATTATATTTAGATCTATAGTCACTACTTGGTAGACTTTAAATGAGAATAAAGGGCTTTCCGTTCGTCAAGGGACATAACGCAGCCATATTAATGCATAGACAGGCAGACGTCGATGCGGTAGCTTCAGCTATAGTTTTGAAGGCTTTACTTCAAAGCAGAGGTTTTAAAGTAGCGATTCCTAGGCCTGAAGGGGTTTCTAGTTTAACGAAAAATTTCATAGAACATTTAAAGTTTCAATTTGATGAAATAGAGGGCTTAAAGGATTTTGATTTGATACTAATAGTTGATACTGGAAGCCCCAGCTTATTAGAAAGATACTTAGACGGTTTGAAGAGAAGCGAAGCTGTTAAGGTATTAATCGATCATCATCCTTACGATAGAGCATATGATAAGATTCTAAACGTTAAAATGGTCGACACCAACTCCTCCTCTACTTGCGAGATAGTTTACAGAATCTGTAAGAATTTGAAGTTTAACATTACTCCGCTCTTAGCAAAAGCCTTGCTAGCTGGAATATTTTTTGATACTCAACATTTACATTTAGCGTCTTGTAAAACGTTAAAGATCGTATACGATCTCTGCAAAATTTGCGGTGGATTAGATAATGTAAGGGAGTTATTAAGGCAAAAACGGGAGTACTCGGAAGTAATAGCTAGATTAAAAGCTGGTCAAAGAGCGAGGATATTCAAAATTGGAAGGTGGGTATTGGTTTTAAGCAATCTCAGCAGCTATCAAAGCTCAGCTGCCAAGCTCTTTATAGATGCAGGAGCAGACTTAGCGGTAGTTGTAGGAGAAAATGAGAGGGCTAGAGCAAGTATGAGATGTTCCCAAGAGTTCTGTAAAAGTACAGGGATTCATTTAGGAAAAGATATAGCGAAGAGAGTTGGAGAGGAGTTAGAAGGAACCGGTGGAGGACATCCGACAGCGGCCTCTTTAGAGGTTGATGCAAGAGTCGAAGAACTGGAGTGCAAATTGTTGAAAACTATTGAGAACCTCGTAGACGAAAAGTTGGAAGAGGTAAAATGACGAGGAAAATAGTGGTTATAAGGAATTACAGCTTTACTTATGAAGGAAGTCAGAGACCAGCTATCCAAGATGTAAATTTAGAGATAGGAGAAGGAGAAATCGTAGTAGTAGCTGGAGCTAGCGGTAGTGGAAAATCTACTCTTTTAAGAAGCCTAAATGGCTTAATACCACACGTCTACAAGGGAGAGTATCGAGGGGAGGTATGGGTTGATGGGATGCTAGTTAAAGAAACGCCGACTTACGTCTTAGCTACTAAGGTGGGATTTGTCTTTCAAAACCCCGAGAATCAAATATTTATGTTTACCGTTGAGAGAGATATCGCATTTGGACTTGAAAATTTGGGATTTCCTAGAGATGAAATGAAAAGAAGAGTTGAATGGGCACTTAATCTTCTTGGTTTAAAGAAGCTGAGGAAAAGAGCTCCACATGAACTAAGCGATGGTCAGAAACAGAGGGTTGCTATAGCAG
>CALBHZ010000270.1 GCA_937892815.1 uncultured archaeon
TTATAGAAGGATAGTTCTCGCCCAAGCGACAGAGGAGAAGCTTAGAGAGCTAGCTGAGGTAAAGGGGTAGCGGGAGCTAGGATCTTAACTAGAAGGCTCGTACTGAGAGGCATTAAGATAAATGAAAGAACGGTTAGATATCACTTAAAGATACTAGATGAAATGGGCTTAACGGAGAACGTTGGAAGAGCAGGTAGAAGGCTAACGAGGAGAGGAGTTCAAGAGCTGAAGAAGATGTCCGCTTTCGAAAGGTTTGGACATCTAGATGATATACAAAACGAAGCTTCTCAGGCAAGGGTTGATAACGTAGATGTAGGACCGATCGATCATAAGAGAATAGCTGAGGAGCTCGATATAATTGAAGAGGTGATATCGAAGGGTTTATGTCCATGTAGAAAGGTTAAGATAGTGAAGCTAAAGGAAGAGTTTGCAGGCATCAAGGTTCCTGAGGGTTCTGCTGCTATCTTTTCCGTGGCGAGCGTGCCGTTAGACAGGCCTTATTCCGCTTAGGGGATTCCTACGAAATCTAGGTTTAGATTGGTGAAAACGATGTCCTTTGAAGACATAAAGTTCACCGATATAGTAGCTTATGAAGGAATACCTTAAACTTAGCTGAGATATTTGCGAGCAGGAGGATAGCCTCCTTGGTTTAATCCTTACGAGCTTTAAGGAGTTCCTTCCGGAAGCTCTGCTAGACATAGAATATATACTAGAGGCTTATCGAAGGAGTTTAACGAACCTCTTCAGGTAGGAGGAGATAATCAAGTGGTTTCAGAGGTCTTTCCATCCTACGATAGGAAGGGTCATGGTCGTTCCAGCGGGCATGAACTCGATAGTAGCGCTTCAAGAAGCGGAAATACCGGTAGTCTACAAATCGATATCTACGCTCGGTCTATTTAGCGAATTGGAATATATAGACGAAATTAGAAGCAAGATCTAAACCTTAACCTCCGTATTTCAGTATTAAATCGCCTATTTCAGCTTTCAGATCTCTAGCTACTACGGGACATTTAACCATCAATATAAAGAATATTCCGTTGTAGTCGCTGAAGGCCTCGTAGTTCCCCTGTCCCTTCGATATAACTAGATCGTGAGCTTTCATCCACTCCAGGACCTCTTTACTTCTCCTATCTGGACCAGTTCCGGGTTCTCCGTTGGATACTGTTCTAACCCTTAAGTTGGGGATTTCCTCAAGTTTGACGAACTTAACGTCTTCCACCGTAGCGTCATTTACTATAGGTCCTCCCTTTACCACGAACGTAACCTCTTCAAAGGGACTACCTCTAACTTCTATCATAGTTTCAAGGAGGATTTTATCGAACACTATCTCTCCAGCGTTATCGGCGAAGAACAGTAGGTTCTTCGCTTTAAGAACCCTATCTCTAAATATGGAATAATCGTTTATAGCGAAGCCTTGATCTACGACCTTCTCTAAAGTTGAGGCTAGATCCGGATTTTCTAAAGCTGCGAAATCCATAACGTTTCCAGCTATGGCTACCTTAACCGCGGCCTCTAGTCGATCTCTCGAAGTTGAGATAATTTCATTTGCCTTTCCGTAGAGATTGAGAGCGAGCTTATTGCTTTCAACTTTAACTTCGCGGTAGGGATCTCTCACTCCTAATATCCTCCTTACCTTGACGTGTACTTTATGAGCTAAGATTGTAGGAGGAGAGTTCCATTCGCTCTCCAATAAGACCTTCATAGCTTCGCGGAGAGCCTTTTCACGGAGCTTTTCATCGGAAGTACACATTCTAGTCATCCTCAATACCTGCCTTTGTATACAAACTATGCAATCGTAATCTAGCTTCATCCTCAAGAGCTTAAGGAACACCTTCTTTAAAGCGTATTGTAAACTGATAAATTAATATACCAGTTCATAAGTATACCAGTTATGAGCTTGAAGAACGCGTACAGTAGCGTAATAGATACCTTGCACAAAAGGCCAAACGGCGTTTCGTTTAATAAGCTAGCCAACGATCTAAAGGGAAAGATCTCTAGAGTTAAGCTCGTAGAGACCTTAGGAAAGCTGCTCGAAGACGGCGTTTTAGAAGTTAAAGAAGATGTGAGACATAAACAGAAGAAGGTTTTTAAGTTGAGGGAGGAAGTGAGGGAGAAGATTAAGGAAATAAATGAAGTAGAGAGATCCTTAATGAACGATGTATCGAACTTGCACTTAATTCTTAAAAAGTACGCCGAAATTGCGAAGGAAATTAAGAACGAATCTATTAGGAGATATATAGAATTTAGGCTGAACTCTCTCATTCTAGAGCTGTTCCGTTCGTTTATGAGGTGATTAAATTGGTTAGAATCGTCTTAACGACCGATGAAACCTTAACGAGCGACTACAGAGGAGTACCTCTACTGGATTTTCTCAGTTGTGCCCCGGTTGAAAAAGTTCCCAATTTTATCTACTCATTTTTAGAAACTCAGCTTCCTCACGAAAACGGCCTTCTCATCGAAGCTCCGTATGCCTTAAGGAAAGTAGAAGCCGCCCTCTTATCTCAAGGGTTTAGGAGAGAGGAGATCGTCGTAGCGCATCCACGATATGTTGAGAAGTTCATAGACGAAAAGACCACTATAGTAGGTATCTCTACGATGGATCCGATGGGCTTAGGCCCGGTCTCGCTGATGTTTACCGATGGAGGAAGGCTTACTTCTTACACAAAGCTGAAGTTCTTGAGACTAGTAGATAAGCTGAAGCTCTTGAGAAAGAAATATGGATTTAAGCTCGTAGTTGGAGGACAGGGGAGCTGGCAACTCCTGCAGTTCGTTGAGGACCTAGATATCGATCACTTAGTTATAGGCGAAACCGAGCATGTAATTGGTGAGCTATTCAGAGATATAGAATCCGGAAGGCTAGATAGGGTAGTTAGAATTAGGAGCTTTCCATCGATAGGTGAAATACCCTCGATAGTAGGTCCTACCTACAAGGGAATGGTCGAGGTCATGAGAGGATGTGGTAGGAATTGTGCTTTCTGCTCTCCTAACTTAAGGCTGTCTCTTATACACATCTCCGAGCCCACGAGACCTCTCTACATCTCGTATGCCGTCTTCTGCTT
>CALBHZ010000271.1 GCA_937892815.1 uncultured archaeon
GCAGAAGACGGCATACGAGATGTAGAGAGGTCTCGTGGGCTCGGAGATGTGTATAAGAGACAGAGTTAATTGTTTTAATCAAAATTAGGTGACATGTAAAAGGCTTCGCTGGTTTACGTTAGGGAGTGCGCTGAAATACTCCGTTTTACAAAGATTTAAAAGTCCATTAATTTCTATACTCTACGGCGTGAAGCCAGCCTATAAACGAACTATTGAAGAGCTGAAGCATGAGCTCATTGAGAAGCTAGGAGATAGGATAAGCTCCTTAATTCTCTACGGCTCGGCCGCTAAAGACGATATGAAAGAGGAGAGCGATATCGATATCCTCATTATTACTAAGGACAATGATAACGAAATCTACGATGAAATTTCTAAGATAAGAACCGATGTAGACTTAAAAAACGGCTCTTTAACCTCGTTGATATCTATAAGTAGAAGAGAGATCGAGGAATACCTCAAACTTAATTCGCCTTTTATTAAAGATGTTATAAAGGAAGGCGTAATATTATATGACGATGGGACCTTCAGAAAACTTAGTAAAAGCGTTACTGGAAAAATCGGAAAGGGCTTTAAGAACGGCTAAGATCCTTTTAGAATATGATGTATTAGAAGATTCCATCTCCAGGCTCTACTATGCGATATTTTACTCGATAAAAGCACTGCTCTACAGTAAGGGCATCTAAAAGCCATAGAGGTACGATATTCCTTTTCGATGAGCACTTCGTTAAGAAAGGGATCCTTAGTAGGGAGTTCGCAGATACGGTGAGGAAAGCCTTTGATTTAAGACAGAAGAGCGATTACGAAGTTTACGCTAAGATTGACAGGGAAACCGTAAAAGAGCTTATAGGAAAAGCCGAAGAACTTCTCGAAGAGGTTAAGAAGATTATCAGCAAAACTCGTTAAAATAATAGTTTCGTAACGGGTTCTAAAGATACAGTTATCTCTACTTAGGCTTTAACACCCCTCTACAATGTTAAGTGGATACTTTCAGGAAATAAGTAAACCTTAAGATTAAATGGATAGTACACGATCGTGTCCGTAAAAGTTCCTCAAGAGGTTGGAGAAGATGAAGTTAGAGGAGATTAGGAAAAGGATAGAGAGGTTGAAGCCCATATTGGAGAAGGTAAGGGTAGAGGACGTCGTGAAAGGTATTAGAGAGGATAGGGAAGGTAAATGAAGTCCCATTCGATCCCTTACGATATCGTTGGTAACTGAAGATGTAAATCTCTATTAAATGGAGCTCACGTCATAAAATACTATCAGCCCTCATGATCTACGGCCTTGTAAGCTATGATAACTTTGCGCAAAATAGCTGACATACCATCCTTATAAAGCTAGGCCGGATTTCGAAGAAAGGTTGGTGTTTGAAAGCTTAGTAATAGGTCTATCTATCGTCGTAGCGGGCGTCCTCTCAATAGAGCTCGGAGTCTCAGTTGCGATTTTAGAGATAGTAGCGGGCCTTATAGTAGCTTCCTACTTCGACGTATCTGGCTCTACCTGGCTCGATTTCCTATCCAACTTCGGAATGCTAGGCATCATGTTTATGGCAGGGTTCGAGATAGATAAGGATGTCCTTAAACGCTATTATGCAAGGAGCTTAGCCGTAGGCCTATCGGCGTATTTCTTTCCATTTACGGTAATAACCCTCGTAAGTCATTTCCTCTTCGGCCTAGGGGTTAAGTCCTCGTTACTAGTAGGCTTAGCTACTTCCACTACCTCATTAGC
>CALBHZ010000272.1 GCA_937892815.1 uncultured archaeon
CAGAGAGCACCTTAGCTACGTCCTGTACGCTTACGTTCCTTTCCTTCATCCTATCTTCTGAGAGATAGAAGGTAACTCCCTGTTCTACGAAGTCTATTTCGGCTCTTTCGGTAACGTCCTCGACCTTGGTGAATAATATTTCCCTAGCTACTTCCATGGCTTTCTCTTTAGATTTCCTATGTTCTTCGTCTAAGTATATGTCCATAGTAGGCGTGCTCGGTTGCTTTCTCGCATCTACGAGCTCTATTAGCCTAGGCAAACCTAAGGTTACGTCCCTCTCCCTCACTCCTGCGAAATGGAAGGTTCTAAGTGTCATCTGAGTACCGGGCTCTCCTATAGATTGAGCAGCAACGACCCCTACAGCTTCTCCAGGTTCAACGGTGGCTTTCTTAATGGATTCTACCGCCTTTTGAACTACGTTCTTCGCCGATTTCAAGCTTAAGCTTCCTCTGTAGAGAACCTGTCTGAGCTCCTCCGTTATCTTCGGATTTAGCTGATCTTTGTACTTCTTCAACAGCTTATCGACTTCCTCCTTAGTTACCCTAGGTAGCTTAGGATCGTCTACTAAGGCTTCAACCTCAGCTAATCTCTCTACGTTAACGGCTTTTCCGTGATCGCTCTTAGCTGGGTCTATTCCATCTTCTCCGTAAAGGAACTGTATTATGTTTCCTTCGGGATCCCTTACCGTTAGGTCGTATTCAACCCTCAAGTGTTCCATTGCGTTCACTAACCTCCTCTGCATGTACCCGCTTTGTTGGGTTCTAACCGCGGTATCTACAAGGCCTTCCCTTCCACCCATAGCGTGGAAGAAGAACTCGATCGGGTTGAGGCCGTCCCTAAAGTTGGATTTAACGAACCCATACGCATCTGGCATCTGATCTCCTCGCTTGAAGTGAGGTAAGGCTCTCCTGTAATAACCTCGTTTAATACGCTTTCCCCTTACGCTTTGCTGTCCTAAAGTAGCCATCATCTGTCCTAAATTGAGTATGCTGCCTCTCGCTCCCGTCATCGCCATAATTATGCCGGCGTTGTTATCGGATAGATGCCTCTCTACGACCTTTCCAGCTTCATCTCTAGCTCTGCTAAGCTCGTTCATAATGTAATGCTCTAGTACCTCCTTGGGCTTCATTCCTCTAATCGTCGGTAACGTTCCTTCCTTGTACTTCTTAATCCACTCTTGAACCCTTGCGTAGGCCTCATCTATTATCCTCTTAATTTCCTCTACGGCCTCCTTAGGAAGCTCGAGCTCATCAAACCCGTAAGTAAAGCCCTGTCTTGTTATGTAAGTCTTAAGAACGCTCAGGAAGGAATTGAGGAAGTTCCTAGCCACTTCAGTTCCGTAATCTTTGGTTATCCTATGTAATATGGTATCGGGCTCTTCCGCTCCTATAGATCCCTTATCTATTACTCCTGAAATTAGCTGGCCATCTTTAACAATTACATCGTTCTGAACGGCCTTCTTATATTTCGACTTAGCCCATTTAGAGGTTAAGACGTAATTAAATTCCTTAGGTAAGAATAGGGAGAAAAGCTGCTTTCCGGAGTATAGAGGTATAGGCTCTTTTATTTCGGGTTCAGGAAGAGGTCCTTTATATCCTCCTGCATACGCTAAGTTTGAGAACTCTTCCTTGGTTAGGTAAACGCCGGGCTTAGTAAGTAAGAAAGCCGCCGTTAAGTAGTCCCTTATAGCTCCTATTATAGGTCCTCCATACCTCGGAGAAATTATCTGATCTTGAACTCTCATTAACATTAGAGCTTCGGATCTAGCTTCCTCTCCTTGTGGTACATGTAGGTTCATTTCATCTCCATCAAAGTCCGCGTTATAAGGTGGGCATACGGCTGG
>CALBHZ010000273.1 GCA_937892815.1 uncultured archaeon
TTTTTAATGATACGGCGACCACCGAGATCTACACCGTCTAATTCGTCGGCAGCGTCAGGATGTGTATAAGAGACAGCCTCTAGGAATATCCAAGCCTTCTGCCCATTGGATTAGCTTCTCCTTAGGTAGCGCTATAGGGCTTTCCCATCTCTTGCCGGTGAGGTCTACTACATTTACGATATCCGGAGTTATAATTCCATGAAGCCACATAAGTGATCACCTTGTATTTTAAGAATTGCAATCATCGCTATGCTTAAATTGATTAAAATTTCAGGGGATATCTGAGGATAGCCGCGATGCCTCCCATATTCTTCAACCATAAGTTGGTATTGTGAATTGAAGTAAAGATCTTTACCTTAGCCTTTCTCTTTTCAGCTTCCCTAATTACCTCCTCTACCCTTCTTCTTACTTCCAAATCGGGAGAGCGTAGAAGCTCCGACGTTACCATTAGCTTATCTATCGCTCCCGTTTTAACGAGGTTTTCTAGATTTTCAAGTCCGTAAGCAACCATATCAGGATTCTTAGCTAACAGGCGCAAAAACTCCTCCATCAACCTTTCCTCTTCAACTATGCTAAAATCCGTTAATATCCTCTGAACAACTCCTCTCTTTATAGCTTCGTAAATCCCCTTAACTCCTCCGTAAGATGTATCTTCTACAAATATCTTCAAATCCGTAATTTCCTTTAACTTTTCTTTTACGAAATCTTTTAAATCGCTTGGCCCAGCTAAAACTATCACCTTAGCTTCTTTATTTTTGGCGGATTCTAAGATCGATTTAGCTACGTTAGCAACGATTCTACTTATAGCCTCCTCTCTACCTTTTAAATCTCCTTTGCCTGGTATGTTGAGGCTCATATCCGATATGAGCTCAATACCGTAATCTCTTAAAAAGGCTATAGCGAAATCTTCGAAATCAATAGCCGCTACTACAGCTCTAGTGATGGTTCTTTCGGATAACTCCGTTATCTTCTTTAAAACCGACTCGCTCCATCTTTCCTCTCTAAACACGTTTACTTCGCTCCCAGGTTCTATGCTTAAGGTATGTCTCTGACCTATTAGATCCAACTCCTTAGGCCCGCTTACTATTGTTCCGTGTACCCTAAGCCTTGTCGTGAAGGGCTGAAATTCCGCCCACTCCATCTTTATTCCCAGTACCATAGATTTCCTCTTACTTCCAGATCCCGTTTTCAACTCTCTCGTCGTCTTCGCGTAAACGATATCCCCTTTAGCGAGTATGTTGTAAAGTAGCCAGAGATCGTCTTCCATCTCCACTTTTAACTTGATAAGCCTATTATTGTCCTCTACTGAGAAGATCTTCATCCTACTTCACTATCCAGCTCTTTATTTGTAAAATATCTCGGCGATATAAAAGCATATCCTCCCACCATAAGTAATACTTAAATAAGAACTTCGTATTTTCCTCAACTACAATGATAGAGGGCCTATACAATATAGACTTTCTAGCTAGCCTATCGGCCTTAATACTAGGAGTCCTCGGCATATACTACTCGTTTAAGCTCGCTAACACGTATCATGGAGGGATTTTTGAGAAGCCATGGCTTTACATCCTTTACGGACTTTGCCTTCTTTCGTTATGGGCGTTATTGCTATCCATCGATAGTTTAATGAAGTTAAACATATCGTCGGTTGCTCATTGGATCGGGATTGTTGGAGGAGTTCTCTTTATCCTAGGAGTTAGAATGCAGGTAAAGGTATGGAAGAGTGGCATTAGAATGATGGGGAACGAGAAGAAGCCTACTTAACTAGTTATACTCTATCTCTTCCTGTCTCTTATACACATCTGACGCTGCCGACGAATTAGACGGTGTAGATCTCGGTGGTCGCCGTATCA
>CALBHZ010000274.1 GCA_937892815.1 uncultured archaeon
ATGTGTATAAGCGACAGGTCTACCTCTACCTTAATTTTCTCTCTCATAAGAGCCTCAACTTCCTCTTCCTCTACTTCCCTCACAAACGATGGGTAATAATCTGAAACGTTCCACTCTATCCAATCTAGCTTGTATCTATCTTCCCAATCCGTTATGGAATTTAAAATCTCAAGACTACTTATTCCTAAGTTGGGTAAGAACATCAAAATCCCTTCTTTAATAGGTATGGAACAGACCTTTAAAGTATTTTCGAAGTTTGTTACGTAATTAATACCGAACACGATGGCTTTAGCCCCAATTCTCCTAGCTATTTTAGAAGCTAGTTTAATTAATAAGCTATGGAATCCGTATCTGTTTAAAGCTTCGTCTTTTACCGATAACGTATACATCGTTATTCTCCTCATAGGTAAACCCTTTACTAATGTCCATGCCTTAAAGAACCCCCTTCTCAAATAGTTCGGAGGGGATTTAGATGGAATTAAGAAGAGTAGATATGGAGTAAACCCCGATCTAGAGCTTTTTAAAGCCGCTGCATAGCTTTTCATACTTCCATCAAATAGAACTAGGGACCTCCCCATTACCCCTACAGGTATGCCAGATGGTCCGATAAACCCTTCAAATTCTACATACGCGTACCTCTTACCTAAAAATATGAAAAGCAGTTTATCCGGCCTATGGTCATCCGGCTTCGCATCCACTTCATCTAATACCTTATCCATTATAGTGTAATATAGATCTGCCTTCCTCCTTTCATCTCCGCTTATCACAATATTAAAAGTCATATTTTTCCTAAGCACCTTTTTCCCCATTTCTGTTACGGCCTCAACTATTTCCCTAGCCCTGTTCCTCACCCTCCTACAAATACTTGCTCTAAAAACTCCCGGGAACTTTGAAATACACATACAAGTCTCGACCAGATTGTCGCTAAATACCTCTAAAAACCCGTCAACTACCTCTATCCTTTTCACCTCTAAGTATTCTCTTAACTTAAATAAGTCTTTAAAGAGGATGTCGAGGGATTTATTCCTTAGCTCTCCCGATATCGTTGGATCTAGCTGCACTAAGATACGATATCTATTACTCATAACTACTAAACCATCAAAAACCATATTTATATTTGAGCCAAAACTTAGAACGTGACAGATAGCCTGCTATCAAAGAGAACTCACAATGTAGATCAAGTCTTCTCCCTACCTAGCGGAGCTAAGGTAGGGCTATTAGGTTGGATTGCGTTGAAGAGTAGGGTTGGAGGATTGGTGTTTTTAAGGCTTAGAGATGGCACAGGCATTATCCAAGTTACAGCTAGGAAAAACGATGTATCAGAGAATGTATGGGAGGAGTTGTTGAACGTAAAGGTGGAAAGCGCCGTATACGTATATGGAACCGTAAGGGAGGATCCGAGAGCTCTTGGAGGGAAGGAGGTAAAGCTTGAGCAATTTTCAGTAATAGCACCCTCCGAGAAATGGCCTATTACTAAAAGTGCGGTAAAGAGCGTTTCCTTCTTATACGATCATAGACATCTAGCATTAAGAGGACCTAAGACAGTCGCAATAATGAAAATCAGATCTCGTTTTTTAAAGGCGTGCTTTGATTTCTTCTTTTCAAAGGGATATTGTTTTATACAAGCTCCCCTAATAGTACAGGCTGCTTGTGAAGGTGGAGCTACGCTTTTCCCTATAGAGTACTTCGGTAAGGAGGCGTACTTAAGTCAAAGCGCTCAACTTTATGAAGAAGCAGCCATCTGTGCATTTGAAAAGGTTTTCATCGTTCAACCCGCTTTTAGAGCTGAAAAGTCCAGAACGTCAAGGCATTTAACTGAATTTTGGATGGTAGAGGCGGAAGCTGCCTTTATGGAGTTAGACGATGTAATGAAACTGCAAGAAGAGCTTCTCTGTTACGTAGTAGATCATATAGCACGCGAATGTCGAAAGGAGTTAAACGTCTTAGGTAGGAAGGTAAAGGATCTAGATCCTCCCTTCCCTAAGATAACTTACGACGAAGCTCTCCAAATAGCGGAGAAAAAAGGATATCCGTTTAAGTGGGGAGATGATATACCTACGGAAGCTGAAAGAGCTATATCTAAAGAGTTCGATAAACCCTTCTTCATTACCAAATATCCGGTTACAGCTAGAAGCTTTTACCACATGCCAGATCCTAAAGATCCGAGAAAGACCTTAAGTGCAGATTTAATGGCTCCCGAAGGATACGGGGAAATCGCAACAGGAGGTCAAAGGATACACGATTACGACTTGCTTTATAAGAAAATCATAGAATTTGGCTTAAATCCTGAGAGCATGAAGTGGTACCTAGAGCTAAGGAAGTACGGGATGCCTCCACATTCAGGATTTGGTATAGGGGTAGAGAGAACCCTTAGATGGTTATTGAAGCTAAAACACGTAAGGTCCACGGTGCTATTTCCTCGTACCCCTTCAAGGGTCTACCCATAATTCTTGAATAAGCCGCATAAAGGTTATAACTAGGAACTAAGTCACTAATACTTGATAATGTAATGAGCAAAGACGAACTCGACCTAGAAAACCTAGAGGGGATAGGGCCGGCTACTAGGCAGAAGCTTAACGAGGCTGGAATATACAACTTATTAGATTTAGCCGCTAGAGGGGTAGGAGATATTGCCGATATATTCAATGGAGATACTAGCAAGGCTTCTAGCTTGATAAACAAGGCTAGAGCTAAGCTTATAGAGCTGGGAATTATCACTAAGGATTTCATACCTGCAATAGAACTTTATGAAAGGAGGAGCTGTCTCTTATACACATCTGACGCTGCCGACGAATTAGACGGTGTAGATCTC
>CALBHZ010000275.1 GCA_937892815.1 uncultured archaeon
TAATCGAACTATTTTGTAGAACGAACAAAAAGACCCTCTTAAACGCTAGATTAATGATGCCGATCTTAGAGGTCGTTCATTCAGGCAAAAATTTACCCTATATGACCATTCTTAGTAGGTAACGTAGAACCCTTTTTACGTCTAGTGGGAACTTAAAAACTCGATCAGTCGAGGAGAACCATTTATAACTTTTTGAGACGTTCGTTTAAGCGGATGATTACAAGTAAAGCGGAGATCGTCGAATTGGCTATATCCGTTTCGCTGTTAAGTTTAAGCGCTACACTACTCAACTTAAACGTAGAAAGCGATTTAGTTAATACGATGTACTTCAAAACTATTTTCTTTCACCCTCTCTTTTCTGTAATATCCCTATTATCCGAATTTTACATATGCATAATACTTTCAATTGCATTTTTCGTTTATTACCGTGGAAGGGGAAAGGGGAGAGCTTCTCTATTCGGTTTAATCCTCGCTTTAGCCATTACCTATCTAGCTAAAGAAGCGATCTCTAGGCCAAGACCTGAGCTCTTTTACTCTTCACACGACTCCTTCCCATCTGGACATTTATCCGGTATAACCTCTACCTTTAGACCTTTCATCAACTCGAGACTTAAAGCCCTTCTCTTTACGTCCTTAATCATATTAGTCGGCGTAAGTAGAATAGGGCTCGGAGCTCATTATCCTTCGGACGTCCTAGCCGGCTTTAGCATAGGACTTCTCTCCAGCTTATCCGTAAGGATTTTAATGCGCTTAAAATAGGTACTTCTTTCCCATCTTCTTCCCAACTATGATAACGATATACGCTAAGCTCGCAATTATAGCGATAGTGCCGCTACTCGCTAAATTCCATAAGACGGACAATACCAGCCCTACATATCCGAATATTAAGGTTAAGGTCATAGTTAACGTGAGGAACGAACGCACGTCCAAGGCTAGCTCTCTCGCAATAGCCGCAGGGACCATTACCAGGGCGAATACCAGTAAGCTACCTACCGCTTTCGTCGCTAAACCTCCAGCTAAGCCCATCATTCCGAACAACAGGTAGTCGTATAAGGCCACGTTCAGTCCCATAGCGTTCGTTCCTTCAGGATCGAAGCATATGTATATAATTTCATGGTAGAAGAATATGAGGAATAAAACGCTAATCGCTGTCATGAAGGCCAGCTCGATAAGCTCCATAGGAGATAGCAGAAGGATATCTCCCAGTAAATAGCCGTCTACCTTCGCTTGAAGCCAAGACGGTAGTAGAGATCTAAAGAAGGCGTACATCGATACGCTTATAGCTAAAGCGCCAGCTATAGCGATCCCAACTACTTCTGGTCCTGCGTGTCTGCCTGCGTAAGCTACTATTAGAGATGCAGCTACGCTGAAGAGGATGGCCATAGCGTAGGGGTTTACATCTAAACCGGTCGCATACTCTAGAAATACCCCTAAAGCTGCCCCTCCTAGAGCGGCATGAGCCGATTCCGCTGGTAGATATGCTACCCCTCTCAGTATCGCTATTCCTCCACCTCCTAGAGCTATTAACGACAGTACGAACACGGCTACGTACGCTCTCAACATAAACGGGGATAGCAGGACGTCAAGCATGGTAATCACCTAGTATTACGCTAGGGCATGGCTCTCCGTGAAAGATCTTAACTGCGGGACCGTACACCTTTCTTAAAACTTCCTCGTTTTCTAGTACCTCCTTAGGCTTGCCGAAGGCCAATAACCTCTTATTTAAAACGATCAGATAATCGGATATAGCAGATACCGTATTTACGTCGTGCGTAACCATTATAATTGAAATGCCTTCTAATTTGAGAGCATTTAAAAGGCTTACAAGTTCACATTGAACCTTGGCATCTACTCCGCTGAAAGGCTCATCTAATAGTAAAAGCCTCGGATGTCTCACGATAGCTCTAGCTATTAAAACCCTCTGTTGCTGACCTCCGGATAATTCGTGAAATGGCTTCTTCTTGAGATTAAGCAGGCCTACCTTATCTAAGGCCCATTCTACCCTTTTCCAGTCATCTTTCGCGTGTATTCTGGGGAAGGATCTAGATAGCATTATCCCCATCATCACTATCTGTTCAACGTTAATTGGAACCGGAGAGTATATCTTCTCTATCTGTGGAACGTATCCAATGATTTCCCTTATTTCAACGGGCCTCTTATAGGGATCTATACCAAATACGCTTACTTCCCCCTTCTCCTTTGGAACCATCCCTAGTAAGCTCTTAAGCAACGTCGTCTTTCCAGCCCCGTTAGGCCCTATAACGGTAGTGAAAAACGGAGGTCTTAGCTCAAAGGACACATCCTCTAAAGCAACGACGTCCTTGAACTTCACGGTTAAATCCTTAACCATTATGTCCTTCATTTTTCCTTCACCTATGGTTATGTGGAATTTTGTAGCCGTGAGGACAGTATTTAGGCTTATTTTGCATCTTGCAAATGGATTCCGCGACCTCTCTGGAAATTAGGTAATCTAGTTTAGATGCCTCCTTGCAGGCTACGTTCAGCGATAACCCTAAACATTCGCAGAAGAAGTTTTCCATCACTCTATGTACGTGTACAAGCTCCTTCGCTACCCTCACACCTTTATCGGTTAAGGTTATAGGTCCCCATGCCTTCCTGCTTATAAGCCCCTTCTTCTCAAGCCTCCTCAACACATCTATTGAGGAAGGAGGCTTTACATCGAAGTGTTTAGCTAGTGTATAGCTAGTAACTTCTCCTCCCTCCTCAAATATTATCACATATATTTTCTTAAGGTATTTTGCCTCTACCTCGTTTAGCTTCTCGTTCATCTTTCACTCAACCTCTTATGGAGGAAGGCTATTATTATAAGCTCGGCTCCTGCAAATATAGCCAATAAAACGGCGAGATAGAACAAAAAGCCCTCTTCTACAACGTTAACGTTTTCCGTCCTCAAAGACGTAATAGATCCTAGATTATACGACATCAAGGAGATGTAATCGTATACTCCTCCTACGCTAAATACCCTAACGTCGTAAATGGGAGCCCCGGTCTCGTACGATAAAGCTTCTATCTGGCTTGATAACTGGGGAAAGCTTTCAGCAATTTCAGATCGCAAAATAGCGATAAAAGTTCCATTTAATAGACCACTCCTCGCAACTTCTAAAGTCTTAGGAGATAAACCGCCTTCTCTCATTAAAATCAACCCCGTTTTCAACCCTAAGGATTCGGCAACGTATTGTTCAGCGTAGAAGCCTGCTACCACCCTTTTACCTACAAGCCCCTTCTCCTTCACCTCCTTCAAGGCCTCTTCGAAGAATAGATCTACGTTATTCATAAATTCCTCAGCCCTTTCAAGATATAGTTCTCTATTTAGAGGATCTATTTTTGAAAGTCTAATCGCAACCTCATACGCTATCTTCTTGCAGTTCTCTGGAAGGAGCCAGAAGGCATGGACGTTAGGCTCGTTAACCGAAGGGGTTCTAAGAAGCTTTAGGCCTAAGTCGTGCAACAGATCCAGCGATATTTCGCTAACCTCTACTCCTTTCTCTCTAGCTACTATCTCCGCTAACTCCACTTCCCACGGTATGTGGCCTGTATGCACTATTAAATCGGCCTTCAAGGCCTTTTCAACGACATCGGGTTTAAGCGTATAGCGATGGGCTTCTACGCCAGATGGCAAGAGAACGACGACGTCAGCTCTTTCCCCCGCTATCGGCCTTACTAAGGGAAGGATGCCGGATATGGAGACGGCTACGATAGGTTTATCGTACGCTATCGCATTTGATAAGCTAAGGAAGGCGATTGACAAAGCTAAGGGTAACATAGCCATAACTTTAATCCTCATTTGTTAGGGTAATCCTAACTTTTCTCTAATTTAAATCTTTTGAAGAATGAATAGCCTCTAGGAAAACTTATTAAATTTCTCACGCATTATCTGTAGTAACATGGCGCAATACGTTACCCTTAAAGTAGCAGAGGCCTATCCTCAAGATGCCGGAAGAGGCGTAGTTAGGATAGACCCTAAGATAGCTCAAGAGCTCGGCTTAACGTCTGGAGATGTCGTTGAGATCGTAGGTAGAAAGAAGACATATGCGATATATTGGATAGGTAGACCCGAAGATTACGGTAGGGGAATTATAAGGATGGACGGCTACATAAGGAACAACGCCGGCGTCGCTATAGACGATAAGGTACAGGTAAGGAAGGTACAGGTAAAGCAAGCTCAAAAGGTCACGTTAGCTCCAACCGAACCCTTGAGGATAGTTGGAGCTGAGGAATACCTCTTAAGCATTTTAGAGGGTAGGGTCCTAACTAGAGGTGATACGGTAACTATAAACGTAATGGGAAATAAAATAGACCTCATAGTTACCGGAATCAATCCTCCAGCCGATGCAGTTATCATTACTCCTTCAACTCAAATAGTCATAAGCGAGGAAGTAGCGAAGGCCGTTCCAAAGGGAATACCTAGGGTTACCTACGAGGATATCGGAGGGTTGAAGGAAGCTATACAGAAGATTAGAGAGATGGTAGAGCTCCCCCTGAGACATCCAGAGCTATTCGAAAGATTGGGTGTAGAGGCGCCAAAGGGAGTGTTGCTATATGGCCCGCCCGGTACCGGCAAAACGCTCTTAGCTAAAGCGGTAGCTAACGAAACGAACGCTAACTTCTATAGCATAAGCGGGCCCGAGATAATGAGCAAGTTCTACGGGGAAAGCGAGGCTAGGCTTAGGGAGATATTCAAGGAAGCTGAGGAAAACGCTCCAAGCATAATCTTCATAGACGAGATAGACGCGATCGCTCCTAAGAGGGAAGAGGTAACCGGGGAGGTGGAGAGGAGGGTAGTAAGCCAGCTACTGTCCTTAATGGATGGCCTTGAAGCTAGAGGAAAGGTGATAGTAATAGCTGCGACGAACAGGCCTAACGCTTTAGATCCCGCTTTGAGGAGGCCCGGTAGGTTCGATAGGGAGATAGAGATAAAGGTTCCAGATAGAAAGGGAAGGCTCGAAATTCTACAGATACATACTAGGCACATGCCTTTAGCCGAGGACGTAGATCTGAATAAGATAGCGTCGGTAACTCACGGCTACGTAGGAGCGGATCTAGAGTACTTATGTAAGGAAGCAGCTATGAAGGCCTTAAGGAGGGTTCTACCGGAGATCAAGCTAGAGGAGGAGAAGATACCTCCGGAGATATTAAACAAGCTACAGGTTACGATGAAGGACTTCGAGGAAGCCCTTAAGGAGATAACTCCTTCCGCTATGAGGGAGGTATACCTTGAGACACCTGAGGTCAGGTGGGAAGACATCGGAGGGCTGGAGCAGGTGAAGAAGGAGCTGAGAGAGGCCGTAGAATGGCCTTTGAAGTTCCCGGAGGTTTACAAAAGGCTTGGCTATAGCATACCTAAAGGCATACTGCTTTACGGCCCATCCGGTACCGGCAAAACGCTCTTAGCTAAAGCGGTAGCTAACGAAAGCGAGGCTAACTTCATAAGCGTGAGGGGACCTGAGCTATTGAGCAAATGGGTTGGAGAGTCCGAAAGAGCGGTAAGAGAGGTATTCAGGAAGGCTAGACAGGCTTCTCCATGTATAATCTTCTTCGATGAAATAGACGCCTTAGCTCCGGTAAGAGGGTTGAGCGGAGATAGCAGGGTAACTGAAAGGGTGGTGTGCCAGCTATTAACCGAGCTAGATGGAATTCAGCCGCTATCTGGAGTAGTGGTCTTAGCGGCGACCAATAGGATAGATATGGTAGATCCCGCCTTGCTCAGAGCCGGCAGGTTCGATAAGCTAATTTACGTACCTCTTCCAGATAAGCCGGCTAGGCTCGAGATATTTAAGATACATATCAAGGGAAAGCCCTTAGCTAAGGACGTAGATCTAAATAAGCTGGTAGATCAAACCGAAGGGTTTAGCGGAGCGGACATAGCGGCCGTAGTCAATACGGCTTTATCTCTAGTTCTCCAAGAGTTCATAGGGAAGTACCCAACTCCAGAGCTAGCTAAGAAGCACTTAGATGAAGCCGTTATAACTATGAGGCATATGGAGGAAGCCATAAAGAGGGTTAGGAGCTCGAGGGAAGGCAAGCTACTGGAGAAGCCTCCCGTACCGTACTATAGATAACTTAATTTACCTCAATTTTCAATTCCGTTACGCTTTGCAAGAAGTTATAGGTAGAGGGACTTGGATAGATAAGGTCGCTTACGAAGTAATTAAAAGGGAGAAGAGCCTAGGTAGGAGCCTATCTCTTTTAAGGGTTGAAAGCGGGTTAGGAGCTTCTGGAATCCCCCACGTAGGAAGCTTATCCGATGCCTTAAGAGCTTACGCTATAAAGCTGGCTTTAGAAGATCAAGGGTACAAAAGCGAGCTAATAGCCTTCTCAGACGACATGGATGGATTGAGAAAGGTACCTGCAGGCTTGCCTAAGGATCTAGAGAGGTACATAGCCCATCCGGTATCGAGGATACCCGATCCTTTCTCATGTCACTCAAGTTATGGAGAACATATGGGAAGCTTACTTAGAGATGCGTTAGATAAGCTTAAGGTGGAGTACAGATTTCAAAGCGGCGCAGATGCGTACAAGAAGGGTTTAACGTTAGAGCAGTCTAGGAAGATTTTATCGAGGCATATCGAAATAGGGGAGAAGATAGCCGAGCTTACGGGACAGGAGAAGTACATCCAAGTCCTCCCCTATTTCGCGATATGTCCGAAGTGCGGTAGGATATACACGACCAAGGCCTTATCTTACGATGTAAAAACCGATAGCGTCCACTTCGTATGTGAGGGAACGGAAATTAGAGGTAAATGGGTAGAGGGATGCGGATATGAGGGAGATGTAAAGCTAAAGGAGGGAGAGGGAAAGCTAAGCTGGAAGGTTGAGTTTGCGAGCAGATGGGCGGCTTTAGATATAAGGTTTGAAGCGTACGGTAAAGATATAGCCGATTCGGTAAAGGTAAACGATTGGGTATCTGAAAACGTACTGAACTACCCTCCTCCCTATCACGTCAAATACGAAATGTTCCTAGATAAAAGCGGAAGGAAGATATCTAAATCGGCTGGAAACGTCTTTACGCCTCAGCTATGGTTTAGGTACGGTACGAAGGAAAGCTTAGTTCTACTCATGTATAAAAGGATCGTTGGAACTAGAGCTCTATCCGTTGAAGATATACCTAAGTACATGGATGAATACGATTGGCTAGAGGATATATATTTTGGAAGAGTTAAGGTTGAGAAAAGCAAGGAAATTAAGCTCAGAGGCCTATACGAATACGTACACTTCCTAAAACCTCCTAAGAAACCCAAGCCTCACGTTCCCTACAGGCTTTTAGCGGAGCTCGCCTACGCCGCTCCTGAGGAAAACGTAGTGGATTTCGTATTAAAGAGGTTGAAGAAGTATGGGATGATAGGGGAAGATGTGGAGGGGTTAGAGGAGAAGATCCTGCTTGCTAGAAATTGGGCTTTAGAGGTAATGGCTAAGCCTAAGCCCGTATCCCTTTCCGAGGCGGAGAGAAGGGCTATTATGGATTTAATCGAGGTCTTGAGGAGGACCAACGACCCATCTATTATCCAAAATTCCATATTTGAAGTAGCGAGGAAAAACGGCATAAAGCCTCCCGATTTCTTCAAAACCCTCTACCTGATATTCTTGGGCTTAGATAGAGGGCCTAGGCTCGGACCTTACATAGCTGATATAGGGGTTGAAAGAGCTATCGACATACTCTCTTCATCCGTAGAGGAAGTTCCTAAGTAGCTTTAAGCCCTGTTCTCCGCTTAGCTCTGGATGGAAGAGGACACCGTAAAATTCATTATATTTGTAAGCTTCAACTCCCATTTCCTCGCTTTCAGCTATTACCTCTAAACCTCTACCTAACCTAGATATCCTATACCCTCTAGAAACGAAGAACTCAACTTCTCCAACTTCTCTCCAGATCTTAGACGGCCTTAAGAACTTTATTCTAATGAAACCGTCTATTGGTTCTTTAGATCTAATTAGGCTTCCTCCTCTAAGCAAGTTGAAGAGCTCCGCTGAGTAACATATTAGTAAAGCGGGTTTCTTACAACCCTTCATTAAGCCCGATACCCATTTATCTACCTCCTTGTTCTTCCTAGCTCTTCCAGAAAAGACGTAAGCATCTGCATCGATTAAACCAGATCCTTGTCTCAACACCTCTACTTCTCCAACACCTACCTTCTTTAAGGAGGATACCAGTTCAGGTATAGAGCTGCTTCCCCCGTCTACTACGACTACCCTCAAACGAACACCTTCACCGTAACTCTATCTCCATCTTTTAAAGATAACGCATCTCTAAGCTTGACGGGAGCTATTACCTCTAACACGCTATTATCGTAGTGCGTTCTCTCAATTATCAAGACCGCTCCTCTTATATCCTCAATTAAAGCGTGAAAGCACTTTAGAGAGCCGTAAGTTCTAATTCCGTTGGTAAATCCTCCGATCTTTATTCCGGACATCCTTCCTAAATCGTCCATCTGCTTCCTATAGCTTGATGATACCAGCTTTAAATTCAACGTACCGGGATAAGGCTCGAACCCCAATTTCTCCTTAAACTGCCTCCTGTATCCCTCTAAGCTCATGTAATACGCTCCCTCTCCTAACCCCGTAAAGACCTTTCCTACGAACTCTAGGATTTCCGGAGCCTCCTCCAGCCTACTTCTTAGCAATAGGTAGAGGGTAGCTACGGCGTTAATTCCCTTGCTCGTAAGCTTGACCTCCTCAACCTTTCCGCAAAAGGACCTTTCTATAAAACCGAGCTTCTCAAGCTCGAGCAAATGCTTGCTAGCCGCTTGTTGCGATTTACCTAGCCTTCTGGCTAGCTCGTAAGTAGTCAACGGGACAGGCCTTTCCTTAGCCCCCATTAATAGGAGCTCTATTAAGGTGGGCATTAGCGAAGGCCTCAAGTCCTTAATTAGCCTGTGCAATCTAACGAACTTTTTAGTAAGAACTATATAATGTTTCCTTAGAAGAACTTCCTCTTTATCGATAATAGCCATCCTCTAACTTCTCTATCTAAGGCTAAGAGGATCGAGAAGTAAACGCCTCCTCCAACAGCAGCTAAGACTAGCAGGTTTAAAGCCTGAACTACCGCTTGTACGCTCGGCCTTAACCACGTAGAAAAGAAGTACAAGACGATGCCTCCAACTATCGAAGATACCACGATGAACTTTAAATCTCCGACCTTTAAAGGCCACTCTCCCTTCTCCCTTAGAATGTAAGCCTTAACTCCAAACCCGATCGCGTTCGCAAGCATGTACATAGTAAGCCAAATTAAAAGCCCGTAGAATTCGTTTAGTTTGAACCCCTTGAAGATCATATACAATATCGCTATGTAGGTAACGTTCTGTAAGAGGTAGATCTTCAGCCTAGTAGATAGGTATCCCTTTATAATGGGTCTCTCAACATCTACCTTCTCAATTCCCAGTAACAATCTATCTGAAAGTATGTTTAAAGCGTAGAGAAAGCCGGCGATAGCTGAGATAGAGCCAAAGGGAGCGAGCCACACGTATTTTGGATTCAATAAGAACAGTAAGTGGCTCATACAGATGCTTAAGCCGAAACAAAGAGGAGCTGCCATAACTACGGCAGATTTCCAAACTTGCCTAATCTCCTCCTTTCCAGCTTCCTCCTTAATTAGAGAGGGATACAAAGCCATGCCTAACGCGGACGTATAGCTTAAAATGGTAATTAACGTAAATAGAATCCTATAGTAGCCGGATAGAAGTATACTGCCGAGAGCGTAAGAAACTACGTATACGTCTAAAAGGGCTATAATTGTAGATATCCTCGTAATTAAAGGCATCCATAGGTTCTTGACCGTTTCCTTCGCTAAACGCACGTCGATAACGGTAGCTGTAGGAAGAGATTTTATTGAGGCTACAGCTATTTCGACGACGAAGGCTATAGTTAAGGATAGAAATACCCCTGGTACGCCTTGCTTCATTTCTACAACGAAGATATACGTCATTAGAACCCTCATAATTTCATAAGCTACCCCTCCTTTAACGATGTTTATCGGCTCTAAGGCGTATATCGATCCTAGGATCCCTCCTCTTATGAGCAGGACTAACGAGAATACGAAGACTAGCATAAGGATACTAGGATCCCAACCGTAAACGAAGGATGAAGCTAAGTAGATTATGATAAATGAGATAGGGGAGAAGAGGAGAGGTAGACCGAGAAAGGTGTACCACGTTAGCTTGTTCCTCGCTACACATCTAGTAGCCCAAAAGCTAACGCTATCTCCAAATATAGCGGCAAAGGTCGCACCGGTCCTCAACAACTGATAAGCGGCAAACTCCTCTGGCCCCAACCTCCTCGTTAACATCATTAAGAAGAGCATGCCGGCGAAAAGGCTTAATATTCTAAGGCTAAAAGCGGCCAGACCGGTCGCTCTTACCCCAAACCTCAAATCGACTTGGAGTTGAACTACTAAAGGTAGTTAAGCTTATCTCTTTAAGAGCCTCAACACTAGTAGCTTATTTAAGGGACGGAGGTTGAGAACCGCACGTGGATAAGAGGCCGTTATTTAAGATCGACAGAGATAGCGGAATTCCGCTAATAGGATCCATAGCCTTTGGCTTAATAGATAGAGGAACGAATATAATACAAGTTAGGCCTATTACTGGTTGCCCTTTAAACTGTATATTCTGTAGCATAGATGAGGGCCCCAACTCTAGGACTAGATGGGCTAGGTATTACGTAGAGCTCGATTACCTACTGGAGTGGTTTAAGTGGTTGGTGAAGCTAAAGGGAGGGAAGGGCATAGAGGCTCACATAGATTGTGCTGGAGAACCCACTCTCTATCCAGAGCTCGTAGATCTCGTTCAAGCCTTGAGGGAAGTCAAGGGAGTTGAAGTGATATCAATGCAGACGCATGGAACTCTACTTAACGAAAGGAAGATAGATGAGCTAGAGGATGCAGGGATGTCTAGGATAAACCTATCCATAGACTCAATGGATCCCGATAAAGCAAAGCTATTAAGCGGTTCTCAATCTTACGATTTAAGTAAAATCCTAGGCCTTGCTGAGTACATAGCCTCGAGCAAGATAGATTTAATGATAGCGCCCGTATGGGTCCCGGGATACAACGATGAAGATATACCTAAGATCATCGAGTTCGCTTTGAAGATAGGAGCGGGCAAGAAGTGGCCTCCATTGGGGATACAGAAGTACGAAGCCCATAAGAGAGGCAGGAAGCCCGTTAAATCTTGGCCTTATAGCCTATTTTACGAAAAGCTTAGAGCTTTAGAAAGGAGGTATAACGTAAAGTTGAGGATCACGAAGAGGGATTTCAACGTCCACCCTTTGCCTACCCCTCCTATTCCCTTCGAGAAAGGAGAGGCTATAAAGGTGAAGATCGTTGGTCCGGGATGGCTTTACGATGAAGCCTTAGGCGTCTCAAGAGGCAGAGCTGTAACGCTTGTAGGCCTTCCTTACTTTAAAGAGGGGATAGAGGTTAAAGCTATAGTTAAATCCGTTAAGCATAATATCATCGTTGCGAAGCCTACGGAGAAATCCCTAATGATAATTAAGGAGCTATTGAGGTGAAAAGCTTTAAAAACGCAGTTTATTAGGAAGCTATCGTGATTAATTCAAGTAAGGCCTGGAGGCTAATCTTTCTCTTAGGCTTAGTGAGCTTATTTGCTGATGTAACTTACGAAGGAGCTAGAAGCATCATACCTAATTACTTAACCATAGTTCTAGGAGCTAGCGTGCTTATTTTGGGAACCGTGACAGGGCTTGGAGAGTTCTTGAACTACGGATTAAGGCTAGCTACGGGCCCTCTCTCAGACCTAACTAGGAGGTATTGGCTTTTTACCTTCGTGGGATACGTAGTGAATCTATTCGCCGTTCCTCTCTTGGCTTTAACCGGCGATTGGCAATCCGCTGCCGTGTTGATCATAGTGGAGAGGATGGGCAAGGCTATTAGAGCTCCAGCTAGAGATGTAATCATATCTAATGTATCTAAGGGGATAGGAAGAGGGAAGGCCTTTGGAGTTCATGAAGTTCTAGATCAAGTAGGAGCTATCCTAGGCCCATCGATCGCCATCCTCGCTCTATACTTCACGAAGGAGAACTACAGGTACGCGTTTTCCGTTTTCGCCTTACCGGCTTTAATCGCTTTATCCTTTCTAGCGATAGCCTACCTATTCTTTAAACGCCATAGGGAGGAGCTCGTAGCGGAAGGGCCTTCTAAGGAGGGAAGGCTTGGCTTCAAATTCTGGTCTTATACCCTAGTGATAACTCTAAGCACGATGGGCTTGATGTACATCCCCTTCTTAATTTACAGAGCTGGAGAGAGCCATGCAATGCCTGAGTGGATCACCCCCTCGTTGCTCTTAATAGCTCAAGCGGTAGATGCTCTCATCGCTCCTTTCGCTGGACTCGCTTACGATAGAGTAGGCTTGAAATCGATATTCGCGATCTTTCCGTTTACCTTAGCCATACCTATCTTCGCTTATACCCCTCAAGCCTTCACCCTAATCTTAGCCGCAACGTCCCTAGGCGTAGTAATGGGCGTACAGGAGACGATAGAGAGGGCGGCCGTAGCCGACCTATCTCCAGTCCAAGCTAGAGGAAGGGCTTACGGCATATTTAACGCCTTTCTAGGCCTATCTCTACTGTTGGGAGGGGTAGTTATAGGGTACTTATACTCCGTAGGCTTTACTTTAATTATCGTATATGCGATCGCAACTCAAGCCCTAGCTTTCATCATCGCGTTATTTACGTTGAGATAGCGGACCCGCTGAGATAAGCTCGCTGTAACGAGCGGATGTCGGGTATTTCTCTCGTGCATTCAAACGATCAGAGGGCATCTTTGAGTCCTTTAGAAGCTTGTGAACTACATATAAAACCGTGATTTCTCGCTCTAACTGTTTTTGTCGACATTTTTCGAGGAATTTCGCACGATGTAAAGGCTTTTCCGGATTATCTGTGATATCCTAAGGGATATTGTTTGTAAAGGCTTATTTTCAATTTATAGTTTTCTTCTGGAAACTCGGCTTATATTTCTTGGGCCTCCGGAGCCGGAGACCCCGGGTTCAAATCCCGGCGGCCCGCCACTTATATACTTCTACATAAACTTCTCCCTTTCTGAAGTAGGCGTGGTGGCTGTCCAAGCTACTGAAAAACTATGTAAAGTTGCTGGAAATGCTAGAGGACCTATCTGAGACCGATAAGATACTGAGATGTAAGAAAGCTGGTCAAGAAGGAACATGGGAGACGAAGCTACTTAATAAGACTAAAATAACCACAATCGCGCTGGACTCTTTCGTTTTTAGCTGCTAAGTTCTCGGCTTTATTATCAGCTTTTTCTCCCATTCCCTAAACGTTACTTCAAAGGCTTCGAAGAAGCCTTGTCGTCCTAATATCGCTATGTCGGAGGCGATGTACTCCGTAAATGCTATTGGCATTGATATGCTTCCCAGTTCTTCTATTGTTATCCTTACTTGTTTCTTGATATAGGCCTTTACATAGCCTCTTATACCTGCAAGATAGGCTTGTCCAGCATCCTCTAAGTCCACCCTGCATCCTCTGCGATACTTGTATGGAAGAGGCTTAAGGTAGCACCACTATCTACTAAGGCGTGGACGATGATTCTCTCCTCCCCTCAATCAGTATTGGTATAGTAGGGTAAAATCTCCCGTGATACAGAACGTATGGAAATACCTTCTCCGAACCACCTTGAGCAGTATTCATCACCTAGAACCTCCATTAAATGAAACCAAGTGTAAAGAGATTTAGATCACTAATAGATCTTGGCTTGGAACCTTGATTAACCCCGCACTCATCCTTCTTGTAACCCTTATAAGCCATTGTTTCACGAAGATCCTTCAGAGTCCGAGCCCAAGCAACGATATACCCATCCACTGCAGCCCAGCAACCCGGCGGAACTTTGTCTAACTCTCCTGGCTTAATCGGCTACAAAGCTTTCTTTAGAGCCACGTAACCAAACTATCCACCTCCTAGACTTAACATAGCATCAGCAATAAATGCAAGAACATTTATTTATCCCGACTCATCACTAGCTTTAACCTCTATCCAGATTTCTTCAAGCCCTTACCTACCATACTATAGCTAGAAGGTGTAGAGCAAGATCTTACATTTCCTCTTCCCGAGCTCCCATCTGTAGCGAGCAGAAACCTCTTAACTTTTCAAAATTTAGGATTTTGAGGCTTTATTTAGATCTTAAGCCTTTTGAAGATTTCGGCTTTCCATCTTTGAGCATGACCGGTTAGTTTATTTTTATTGAGAGACGTGACCATAAGGTTACGGAATTAAAGGCTTGATAGAGCTGTTTGGCGCCACAGGCTTCTAAGCGTTGATGTGCTCTTCGATATGAGAGCTACTACGTGAGAAGATGAATTGCTTATCGTTCCGAATTTAGCGTGGCTGTAGAGGAAACTATATTGGGGATTACGTAAATACCTCAAGCTTTTCCTACCTTAACGCTTATTTACCGTACACGGAGTTACAATTTAACTATGCATAAATATCATGATGTGAAATTCATAGTTTTAATCGTAGCCACGATATCATCTTTTTTAACGCCATTTATGGGCTCCGCAACCAATATAGTACTGCCACCTATTGGAAGGGAATTCAAAGCGGATGCGATTCTTTTAGGATGGATTGCAACTTCCTATCTCTTAGCAGCCGGTATGTTCTCGGTTCCCTTTGGCAGAATTGCCGATATCAAAGGTAGGAAGAGGGTATTTGTCGCTGGCTTATTCATATATTCGATCGGATCTCTTTTGTCAGGTATCTCACCCTCAGCCGAACATCTGATTGTTTTCAGAGTTATCCAAGGAATCGGAGGAGCGATGATTTTCGCTACAGGCGTCGCTCTAATCACTTCGGTTTTTCCGCCTACTGAGAGGGGAAAAGCCATTGGAATCAACACCGGCTCCGTCTACGTAGGATTGAGTACGGGGCCGATTATCGGCGGGTTCTTAACGCAGAACTTTGGCTGGAGAAGCGTGTTCTTGATAAACGTCCCATTAGGATTAATTGCCTTAGCTCTCGCTTTATGGAAACTTAAAGAAGAATGGGCGGAGATGAAAGGCGAAAAATTCGATTTTTTAGGTTCCGCTATCTACAGCCTGACCCTTTTGCTAATAATCCACGGACTAACGGAGTCTTCGATCACGTTAATTGGCGGTTTAATCCTGCTCTTAGCTTTCGTTTTGTATGAAAGCAGGACAGATTGCCCTGTTCTTGAAGTAAGATTATTTAAGAGGAATACTACCTTTTCACTCTCATGTCTGGCCGCCCTTCTCAATTACGCGGCGACATTTGCCGTTAGCTTCATCCTAAGTCTATACCTCCAATACATAAAGGGTTTCGATCCTCAGCAAGCTGGAGCGGTTTTGATCGCACAACCGGTATTAATGGCGATATTCGCTCCGATAGCGGGATGGATTTCG
>CALBHZ010000276.1 GCA_937892815.1 uncultured archaeon
AATACCATCTGCATCATCATGATGAACTACGAGGATATCCTCCGACCTATCCCTTAATAAGTTCCATGTTCTCTGAACTTCTCGTTTGAATGAAGACAGCGACATACAAATAATAATAGGAGGTTCTCCTTAAAATCTATTATTAATCTCTAAGGAATTACCTGCTTAACGGCAACAGGTTAGCGTAGGAATTGAAGAACTGCATGAAGACGTTTGGATAAACGCCTAATATAAAGGAGGTAAGGACTAAGATCAGTAAGGGAACGGTCATACTTAGAGGAGCTTCTTTTACGTCCTTGAGGTTCTCAGGAAGAGGTCCGAAGAATACCCTTCGTACGGGCCAGAACGTGTATATGGTAGTTAAGAAGGTAGCGAATATACCTATCATGACTACGATGAGCTTAGTTAGATCTCCAAGCGTACCTTGAACGAAGATTCCGGTGAACATGATTAGCTCCGCTGGGAAACCGCTTAAAGGTGGGATAGCCGAGAGGATCATCGAGCCCGTAATAGCGAGTATCGCGGTGATAGGCATTCGGCTTGCAAGCCCTCCCATTTTCCTCATGTCCCTTAAGCCCGTTTGAGCTAAGACTATTCCGGCTACCGAGAACAATATGCACTTACCTATTGAATGACTTAGGAAGTAGAATACGCCTCCCGTTACTCCTAAGAGGGTCATGCTCCCAATCCCTAATAAGGAGTAAGCCGTCTGACTTATGGTAGAACACGCATACAAGCGCTTAATATCGTCTTGAGCGATGGTTAGTAGTGCGCCGTAGACCATGGTTACCAGCGCTAGGATCATTAAGGGGAAGCCGAAGGGCCGGAAGGACTCGAAAAGCTCTTGGATTAGAAGGCGAACTATAACGTAATTGCCGAGGCCTACTATGGTAGCGATGATAGCAGCGATGGAGGTAGGATGTTCTCCGTGAGCATATGGAAGCCATACGTGGAAGCCGAAGGTAGCCATTTTAATTAGCCAGCCAACTAGGATTGCAAAGCATACCCAAAAGGCTAGAGGATTGCCGTTTAACCCCGATAGATCGGTTATTAGAAAGCTTCCAGTTACTAGGAATGCAAGGATTATTCCTATAAAGAATAAGCTCGCTCCTATATGGTTCCAAATGAAGTACATGAACGCGATTCTCTCCCTATCGATGTAACCAAATAGATCTATCATTAGGTAAGATGGAATTAGACAGAGTTCTACGAAAAGGTATAGTTCTATTAAGTTGGTGGATAGGGATACCCCTACTAAGCCTACTGAGAAGAGGAGGTAAATAGCATGATATACGGCGTGGAGAGCAGGCCTATCCTCTCCATACTCTACCTCTATCCTATGCTCTATGTAATGAATGGAGTAAAAGGCACATGCTGCACAAACGAGGTTCATGATAAACGCAACCGGTAGGCTTAGCCCATCCGCTAAAAACCCGAACTCTATGTTAATTATAGGGGACCAGGTATAGACTTCTAAAATAGGCCTTCCAGTGGAGTATAGCTTTACGCCGGCTAAAATCAGCAAGATAGATGTGTAAACTAAGGAAGCGGCCGATATCCAACCTACGTGACGGCCGAGCTTCTTGCCTACTAAGGCAACGATTAAAGCCGATACAAGTGGAACAACGATGGTTTGTAAAAGCAAATAGGGGATGTCTATCGCAATCATGGTTTTACACCCCTACAACAACCCCGGCTACAATTATCAACAACGCTAAAACGAAAGCTATCACGTAAAGCATGTTCACCGGTAGATAGCCGGTTTGGATCTTCCTAGCTTTAAGATACAGGATTAAGAAGAAGTCCGGTATACCCACGTTTAGAGCCTTGTCTATTACTCCCTCTATGTAACGTAGCAAAGGACTCCTCATGTTCAACATCGTTTTAACGAAGACTTTGTTGTAAAATGCATCGATATACCATCGATTCCACAGGAAGGAATGGATGGATTTAAGCCAGCTATATTTATCGATCAATTGCTTAGGGCTTAAGGCTTTCTTAACGTATATGTAGTAAGAGGGATACGCTCCCAAGGCTATCGTAGCTATCGATATTATGGGTAGAACGTAGTGGAGCGCTCCGGACTCCGTACTAACATTACTAATATGAGATATAGGTAAGTTAAGGGTTTCCACGAAGTACAAATGAAATATCTTTTCTAAATGAGCATTAAGCCAGGGTCCTATGAGCCCTAAGGCTATTATCACAAGAGCCATTAAACCATAGGGTATTAACATTATCTTTTCTGCTTCATGCTTCTCTTCATGTTCATGATGTCCATGGAAGACCATGCCCATGAAGCGGAAGCTATAGAAAGCCGTGATGGGAACGGTTATTAAAGCTATGATGAAGAGAAGAGGTCTACCGCCTTCGAAACATGCCAGCAAAATAGCGTCTTTGCTCCAAAAGCCGTATAGAGGAGGAATGCCCGAGAGGGACAAGGCGGCTATCCACATGAAAAGCCACGTATACGGCATGATCTTCCTACTGAGGGACATTTCATGCATGTAGATAGTACCGGTTGCATGGATAACCGCTCCTGCACAGAGGAATAGAGCTGCTTTAAAGAAGGCGTGGCTCATTAAATGGGCTATGCCAGCCATGTAACCGACTACCGCTACCTCCGCACTTAACCCAGCGACGCCTATGGCTAAGAACATGTAACCTATCTGACTTATAGTTGAGTATGCTAAAGCCTTCTTAAGTTCTAATGCAACCATACCTTGCGTTCCGGCTAGAAATGCCGAGAAAGCTCCCAAGAAAGCTACGAATAAGAAGTAAATACCTATCTCTTTAAAGCCGGCTATCCAATATCCATAATAGAATATGGGGAAAGTTCTAGCTATTAAGTACACGCCTGCCTTAACCATTGTAGCCGCATGTATCAGAGCTGAAACCGGGGTAGGACCGGCCATCGCTTCAGGGAGCCATTCATGGAAGGGGAATTGAGCAGATTTAGATAGGGGGCCGGCTATGAAGAGCAGTAGGGTTAGCAGCAGCATTCCGGGTATTTTAGACATACCGGCCATCCATTCAGGAGCTTTATGATAGAGGTCCATGAAGTTGAAGGTTCTTGAGAATAGGAAGAGTAGAATTATTGAAGCTAACAGAGCTACGTCTCCAAATCTAGTTGTAAGTAAGGCTTTAAGCCCACAATACGACGGTTTTTGGAAGGGATGAGGCTCAGGTCCTCCTATCCAGTACTTCTTTTCGTCTAGGTAATAATGCCCTATTAGGGCGTAGCTACATAGGCCTACAATCTCCCATCCAATGAAAAGAGAAATCAGGTTATCGGCTAGTACGAGAAGAAGCATTCCTCCCACGAAGAGGTTCATGGAGAACCAGTAACGAACGATACCAGGCTCATGCCTCATATATCCTACCGAGTATAAGATAATGAGGAAGCACAAGATAGCGACTATATTCGCTATTATTATGCTTAGAGGATCGACTAAGACGCCAAACTCCAGTTTTCCATAGCTTCCTAAATCTATCCATGCTACCTTTTGATCGTAATACCTACCTTCGAGTAGGTTCGGAATTAACAAGGCTGCGGATATTACACTAAGGAATGGGAAAATTACCGCTATGGAATCTCTCAGTTTTTTGCTAACTTTATCAGCTGGATACACCAATACAGCTCCGAGAAATGGGAAGATCCAACAAAGCCAAGGAGCTAGATCCATCATCTTAACCACCCTTACCATAAAGGTAGTTGATTAAGAAATGAGGATGAGGCTCTTTCTAATATAGCAAGTAGGGGCTGTGGCCATATGCCAAATAGAACAATTAAGATCGTCATAATGAACATAGGAGCAAGCATAGATAATGGGGCTTCTCTTATATCGGATTTAGCCTTTTCTCCACTTCTCACTAATATTTTAATTATTCTAAGGTAGTACCATGAAGATAAAGCGCTATTAATTATAAGTATGATACCTAGCCAAACAATGTTAGCGAATACCGTAGACATGAAAATAACGAGCTTACTTATGAAGCCGTTAAGTGAAGGTATCCCTATTAATCCGAATGCAGCAACAGATAACGTTATGGTCTGTCTCTTATACACATCTGACGCTGCCGACGAATTAGACGGTGTAG
>CALBHZ010000277.1 GCA_937892815.1 uncultured archaeon
GCTAAAGGCTATTGAAGTTGAAATAATATTCGATTCTGGAGCTTACGCAAATAGAGGACCTTTTACCTTATGGAGAGCTACAGCTCACGCTTCTGGACCTTATGAAATCCCAAACGCTAAGGTAGATGGCAAGCTAGTATATACGAACAAGGTCTATCAAGGAAGCTTTAGAGGTTTCGGAAATCCTCAGGTTCAATTCGCAGCTGAAAGACAAATGGATGAGTTAGCTTATGAGCTAGGAATGGATCCAGTTGAGATAAGGTTGAAGAACATATTGAAGACCGGAAGCTTAACGATAACCAATCAAAAATTGGAATACAATATAGGGATTGGAGAAGCTCTAGAGAAGGTCGCTAAAGCTAGCGGTTGGTGGGAGAAGAGGAAAAAATATCCGATAATCGAGAACGGTAAAGCGAGAGGGATAGGAGTTGGAATAATCTGGCACGGTATAAGCACGAGTAGAGGAGTACCCGATTGGTCGAATGCGTATATAAACATAGCTAGGGATGGAACCGTTACGGTCTATACGGGCATAGTCGAAATAGGACAAGGTACTTCTACTGGCCATATGCAAATAGCGGCCGAAGCACTGGGCATTCCCGTAGACTACATTAGGATAGTGCATGGCACATCGGATGCTCCGGATACGGGAGCAACTCATGCCTCCAGAGGCCTAAGTCAGGGGGGCAACGGTATACTAGTAGCGGCGACGAAGCTTAGGAATAGAATTGAAAGAGCCGTTGCTAAGTACTTCGGTTGTTCCGAACTCGATATTCAAATTAGGGATGGTTGGGTTTACGTTAAAGGGGAGAAGAGGCTGAGTTGGAAGGAGGCGGTAGATATAGCCTATAAGTTAGGAGAGGACATGGCGGCAACCGGTCACTTCTTCTTACCTAAAGGTAAGTTTGATGAGGAGAAGGGACAGGGCTTCGCTTACTTATGCTATAGCTTTATGGCCTTAGTAACTGAAGTAGAGGTCGATTTAGATACGGGTATAACGAAGGTCGTGAAAGCTTGGCCGGCTATAGCCGCAGGCAAGATAATAAACCCAGAGCTTGTAAAAGGGCAGATATATGGGGGCCTAGTTCAAGGAATAGGATATACGTTAATGGAAGAAGTAAAGCTGGAGAACGGTAGAATTCTAAACCCTAACTTCACCGACTATCTAATACCTACGATTATGGACATTCCAGATGTAGCCGATCCGATATTCGTTGAAGACGTTTTCCCGTTTGGAGCATTTGGAGCTAAAGGAGTTGGAGAAATGTGTTTAATTCCGACACCTGCAAGCATAAGCAACGCTATAAGGCATGCTACCGGAGTAAAGGTAAACGAGCTTCCCTTTACTCCTGAGAAGATGTACTTTGCACTGAAGGAGGTGAGGAGATAATGCTTCCCAGATTTGAATATAAAAGCTTCACCAAGTTAGAGGATGCGCTAATGTACCTTGATGAACATAAGGAAGGCGTAAAGCCCATTGCAGGAGGAACGGACTTAGTTGTCCAAATGAGGGCTGGAAAGATAAAGCCAAGATACCTCGCGGATATCGAGGAAATAAGCGATCTCATGTACATAGAGGAAGAGGGAGATGAGGTAAGGATAGGAGCTTTAACGAAGATGGAGGAGATAAGGAGGAGCAACGTAATTAAGAAGTACGCGTACAATTTATGGTTATCAGCTCAGCAGTTCGCTACTTGGCAGGTAAGGAACATTGCCACTATAGGAGGTAACTTATGTAATGCAAGTCCGGCTAGCGATACCGCAACGCCTCTAATCTCGTTAAAAGCCGAGGTAGTTTTGAAAAGCGTAAGCGGAGAGAGAAGGGTCTCTTTAGACGAATTCTTTAAAGGTCCTGGAATGACCGTTGTGAAGCCCAATGAACTTATGACCGAAATTATCTTTAGAAAGCCAGATGGAGGGACGCGTTTAAACTTCATAAAGCTCGGCAGGAGAGCTGCTCATGTCTTAAGCATAGTTAATGTAGCCGTAAGGGTAGACGAAGGAGATGGAATAATTAACGACATAATCATCGCTTTAGGAAGCGTAGCTCCAAGGCCCGTTAGAGCTCGTACGGCTGAGAACCTTTTAAGGGGGAAGGAGGCATCGGTAGAAGTTGTAAGAGAGGCGAGTGAAGAGGTAGTTAAGGATATAAGCCCTATAACGGACGTTAGGGCTTCGAAGGAATATAGAGTTGAAATGTCTAAAGTCCTCACATTTAAGGCCTTAAAGGAGGTGATATGAGATGGAGAGCTTATTACATGTTAAGTTCAAGTTAAACGGTAAGGAAGTGGAGGTAGAAGTTCCTCCTAATATGACGCTTTTAGATATGCTGAGGAGGAAGCTAGGCGTTACTAGTGTAAAGAAAGGATGCGAAGTTGGAGAATGTGGAGCATGTACGGTGTTATTAAACGGAAAACCGGTTAATAGCTGTCTAGTACTTGCCCCAAAGGTTAACGGTAAGGAAGTAATTACGGTCGAGGGCTTGTTAGAAGATGGTAAGTTAAGCCCCATACAGGAGGCCTTTATAGAGGAGATGGCTATCCAATGCGGATATTGCACTCCAGGTTTCATACTCATAACTAAGGCCTTATTAGACGAAAATAAAAATCCTAGTATAGATGAGATAAAGGAAGCCTTATCGGGCAACTTATGTAGATGCACCGGCTACGTTCATATTATAAGAGCGGTTCGAAAGGCGGCTGAGAAAATATCAAAAGGCTCTTTATAGTACTCCCTCTCTCCTCAACTCTTTTTCTATCCTCATTTTATACTTAATTAATGAATCGAGCATGTTATGGAGAGCGAACCTCTTAGAGAAAAGAAGCTCTCTCATCTCGTCATCTTTTGAAGACTCCTCAATTAGAGAGTCGATTTTTATCATAGCCGTTCTTATAACCACGATCGCTCTTTCGACGATCTTGTACCTATCCTTAAGTGGAGATTTAAGCGTTAAGCTTTCATGTAAATCCGAATCCTTCATATCTTCTATAATTTCCTTAATCTTTCTAACGGAATATCTTCTCTCGGCTGCTAATCTTCCCAACGTAATTCTATCTTCATTTTTCGGTAATTGGAGGAGCTCTCTCGCTGCACTTGGGGCTAACCTCTTTTGTCTTATAAGATCCTTGATCTCGTCAGGTAATTTCAGTAATCTCAATCTCTGGGAGACGTATTCTTGGCTCTTCCCTATCCTCCTAGCTAGCTCCGTTACACTTCCCCAACCATATTCATCTACGTATTTCTTAAACGCGATAGCTTCCTCGATTGGATCTAACGTCTCTCTCTGTAGGTTCTCTATCAACGCTATTTCGTAAGCCGTCTTATCATCGACATCTAGAATAATACATGGCGCCTTTCTCCATCTTAGCCTCCTTAAGGCCTCCAATCTCCTCGATCCAGCAATAAGCTCGAAATAACCTTCAGCAGGTCTTACTATTAGAGGTTGTAATAATCCATGGATTTTGATGCTTTCAACAAGCTCTTCTATACCGTATAAATCATCTCTCAAATTAAATTTCGATTTCTTTATCAGCCTTAACTCAATTAACTCCGTTACGCCCTCCTTTAAGTACGAAGATCCTATCAACTATGTATTAGTAGGAAATACAAGGATAAAAGGCGATACCTGTCTCTTATACACATCTGACGCTGCCGACGAATTAGACGGTGTAGATCTCGGTGGTCGCCGTATCATTA
>CALBHZ010000278.1 GCA_937892815.1 uncultured archaeon
AGAAGACGGCATACGAGATGTAGAGAGGTCTCGTGGGCTCGGAGATGTGTATAAGAGACAGGGATTAAGATCCTCATACTGCTTTCTCTCCTCCTCATTTCCATCATACCGATAGCGAACTATTCCTCAGCTGAGGAGATGAGGTATAACGTGTACGTAGTGCCCGCTTACTTTCCCGATTTCGAATATTACTTCGAGATAGACGATTACCTCTTAGAACCTCTATACGAGATCGCCGATCAATACGTACCGGAGGTAAGCTACGATAGAGCAACGGTCAACTTCAATTACTATCCCGAATGGATAGAGCTAGAAGAGAACTATTCTTACTACATCGATAGGCCTAAAGAGCTAGTTGAGGACGCTTTAGCTAAGCTACCGGAAGACGAGAAAGACTACGTATTAAGCGCCGATGTGATAGTAGTAGTACATGCAGGGGACGATAGGTACTTAAGCGAGCTTCCCGAGGACATGTACTCCGCGGCGTCGAGCGGCAAAGTTAAGCTCAGCACGCCTTTCGGTAGGATAACGGCAGGCTGGGCGGTCATATCCGAAACCGATTTAGACGATTACTGCCTGTCCTTGATAACTCACTTCTTCTTAAAGGCATTAGGCCTACCTGAGCTCGCGTCAAATGGGAAGGATCTAGCCGGCGCTTGGGACCCCATGAGCTCGCTAGCCTTAAAGGACTGCGATTACTACCCGTATCCAACGCATATCAACACGATATTCAAGAAACAGCTAGGTTGGTTGGAAGAGGATGAAGTATTAAGGGTATCTACCGGAAACGTAACCGTTAACTTAATCGGCTCGAGCTTGCCCGAGGAGGGGATAAAGCTAATTGAAATCCCTATCTCGAGTAGAGCTTCCTATTACTTGGAGGCTAGGGTAATGGAGGGATACGATATAGATATACCCGAGGAAGGAGTTCTAATCTGGTATAAAGGGCCTGAGGGGCTTAAGCTAATAGATTACAACTCGGATACTCCAGAGCTAGATGACGCCTGCTTAATCGAAGGCGATACGTTTAAGGATGAAGTTAGAGGATTGATCGTGAAGGTATTAAGCTATGAGGTTGGAGAGTACTTCAAAGTCGAAATACAGTACTCTCCCGGGGTGATTGTAGATAGGGCGATCTTCCCAACGGAGAGGCTAAACCTAGGAGAGGAGGCCGAGGTCTTCTTCCACGCCGTTAGATCCTTAGATAGAAGCCCCGCTTACGGCTTTACGGCCGTAGTAAATGGAGAGAGGTTAACGTTTAACGAGACCGGATGGATTAAGCTAAACGTTACGGGAACGGAGCCCGGAGTAGTGAGCATTGGAATAGATGAAATACTGTATGAAGGAGAGCCCATACCCTTCTCAATGGAAGCCGATACTCCTACCTTATATTGGGATAGGATAGCCGTAGAGGCTGTAGTCCTAGATAGAGCGATAGGAGATGTAGGATACAGCCCGACCGTGTCCGTTTACGTATACTACGAAAGCGACCATACACCTTTAACTAACGGATCCGTTTACGTAAACGACATACCGCTAACCTACAACGAAACCATAGGGGCATGGCAGGGTAAGATGCCGGCTAAGTACGAGGTAGGATATGAGGTGTACTCGGTAACTAAGATCGAGGACTACGAATACGGAATTACCTCTGTATTGATGCCCACGACCTTCCCCACCTTCTACTGGGATAGGGTGAAGGTAGAGCTAGAGGACTGGCACGGAGATCTGTCCTCTCCTGCGAGGATTACGGCTAACGCTTACTACGAATTGAGTAAAAAGCCGTTTAACGGCTTAATCGAAATCAATGGAACGAAGGCCGAGAAGATAGAACCCGGCCTATTCTCCCTGTCTCTTATACACATCTGACGCTGCCGACGAATTAGACGGTGTAGATC
>CALBHZ010000279.1 GCA_937892815.1 uncultured archaeon
AGCTTGGTTTAAGGAAAACCCATCTCCCTCTTCAGCTAACCTAGTCAATACGAGCGCTACCGATTACGCGTTGAGCTTTCCGAATCAGCGCAAGTGCTTCTACGCAAACGGCAGGTTCTGGGTCTTCTACTGTGGTGGCTCCAACATGGTCTATTCTTCATCAAAGGATGGAGCAATATGGACGGATCCTATAGCTATTAGACCTTGTAGCCGCGGATACTACTTCTCCATTTACTTCGATGGCACTTATGTGCACTACGCTTATTCGGATGAAAGCAGTTCGGCTATATACTATAGGCGAGGGGTTCCTAATGCTAATGGCACCATCACGTGGAGTGAGGAGCAGGTGGTAGATCCTGGAGGCGGAGACTGGGCTAGAAAGCCGTCGATAGCCGTGGACTCCGACGGCTACGTCTGGATAGCCTATCTGAGGACCGATCCTGGTGTAACCTCTGGAACCCCTTACGTAACTAGATCGGGTAATAACGATGGAACCTGGGGGACGACGCCTAGCGGTTTCCCCTGTCAGCTCAAACCGCTCGGATCTTCCCGCTGGAAGCTAGCTGTAGTTCCGCTGACCAACGGCAAGGTAATGGTATTTTACGCTACAGATAGAACTAACATCTTTGCTAAGGTATGGGATGGATCGTCTTGGAGCGCTGAGGTAAGAACTTCAAGCGACATAGCGAGGGGATACGAGTTCTCGGCGGTGGCTCAAGGAGACGACGTCCATATAGTCTTCCGTAAGTACAGCTCGTACGATATCGTATACACTAAGTACGTCTATGCCAGCGGTTTCTCATCGGAATTCGTCGTACAGCCTCACGTCTCATCTACCTTAACCGATACCGTGGCTCCAGTCATAAGCATGGATCCAGATACGAACGACCTTTACGTGTTCTGGTCCTCCTCAAATTACATTCACTACCGCAAATACGATGCCTCCAGCGCTTCTTGGGAGGATATCGTTGATTGGATATACGATGAAGGGATAACGGATAACGATAAGCTTACGTGTTCGTATTTAGCCTATGGAGAGAAGGTCTGTTTAGCTTATCTATCTGGATCCAACGTGAAGTTCGCCTACATTCCAGTAGCTCCCCAAATCTCCTACTTCCAAGTTGGAGTTAGCGATATAAGCGTAAGCGGTAAATACGTGAAGGCATCTCCAAGCTCTCCTCTAAATACAGCGAACATAACCATTAGGGTTTACCATAATGTGGATAAC
>CALBHZ010000280.1 GCA_937892815.1 uncultured archaeon
TTGGCGATTCGACCATACCACGGCTGGCCAGGATTCTCCTCGAGGTATCTGGCTATTTCTAGGGGTTCAGCGAGCTCGTCCGCCATTCTGGCTAAGCGGTGGTCGTATAGACGCTCGGGTTGCGTCCGGCGAATCGTGTCCATTAACCTCTCTGCTAGATCTGTTCTGACGCTTTTTGCTTGTTTGTTGATGGTAAGGAAATGGAGTAGCTCGTCGAGCTTATCCTTTAATCGATCTAGCGATTGCTTTAACCCCTTCCTCTCCTCCGAGCTCGTTTCATGTCCAGCTGTTTCGGGAGTGGACGCTAATATTGACTCGATGGAGGCGATAATGCTCTTAGCCCTCTCTACGATCTTCTCATCTAGCTGCTCTAGAGCTTCATCCAGTAAGTCCTTTGCTTCCTCTATTAGCTCCTCGACTTTTTCAGCTTGATCTCCCGTGAGCGATTTAGCCTTCTCTTCAAGTTCTTCAAGCCTCTCTCTAAGATTGCTTATCGTTTGCTTAATCTCCTTCTTCCTAGCCCGTACCCTCTCTACTTCCTTCTCCATAGCGCTTAGCTTCGCGCTTACCTGCTCCGCTAGTTTAGAGGCCTTCTCAGCTAGCTCTTCCGCGGCTTTAATTATGCCCGCTTTAAGCCTTTCCTTAGCTCGCCTTAGCGCGTTTAAGGCGTTCGCGAATTCCTCCTCTATCTGAGATACGTCGGTTGCGTTGCCCCTCAACTCTTCTAGCTTCTCCTCAATTTCCTCCATCCTATCCTCTATTTGCTGGATTAAAGCCTTCACCCTCTGCCTGTGCTTGCTAGCTACCTCCTCCTTTACGTTCTCTACGAAGTCCTCTACGTGCTCGAGCATCTCCTCTGCCATTTCAATAGCTTGTTCAGAGGTAATTGAGGCGTTGCTTAAGAGCCTCTTGGTCTCGTTTAGAGCTCTCAAAGCGTAGGTCATGTTGAAGCCCTTAAGCACATATTCATTGATCCTTTCCTCTAAGCTCGATTCCTTAGCTTGTAGCTTTATCAACGCCTTTATTACCTTAGCCGCTTCCGGCCTTTCCTCCTCCACCTTCTTAAAGGCCTTTTCCTCCTCGCGTTTAAACTTACGTAGAACCTTTAGGGCCTTAGTTAAGTTGCCCATTGCGGCTTTAGCTTCTTGTATCTCCTGCCTCGCTTTCTCTAAAGCCGATAATACCGTAGCTTTAGCCTCTTCGCTCATATTTAGGGCCATGAAGCTAGCCCTAAGTTGTTCAAGCCTCTTTTCAGCCTTTTCTATGAAGCAACCCATCTTCTTAGCTTCAATTCCCTTAGCTATTACGTGGATTAAGCCCATAGCTCTTCCTATAACCCCCCTAGCCGTTGCTAGATCCTTAGCCGCTCCATCTATATCTCCTTCGTCTAGCTTAGATAGAGCCGAAGATAGGTAATCCCTAGCTTGGCTAATAAGCGCCTTAACCGAGGTAACGTTATATCCCTCTTCTTCGGCTTTGTAAGCTAGCTCTTCTACCTTGTTTATGAACAGGTAGGTACGATTTATCGCTACCCTAAGGCCTATAGCCTTTTCCGCCTCTACGATCTCCTCTTCTTCAACTTCCTCTAATAGCTTTCCTACGGCCTTAATTACCCTCTTGAATATCTGGGTAGCGTTGATAGCTAGCTCTATAGCTTGCTCGTAGTTCCCTTGTTCAAATAGCGAGATGGCCTGTTCGGTTACATTTAGCCCTTGATTGTATAAAGCTAGTAGATCTTCAGGCACGGTCATATTGTTGGCTTCTAGAGAGCTTATGGCTTGCTCAGCTCTTTCCCTCGCTCCTTCCAGTATAGTGTTAACTATGATGTCGGCCTTCCGATCTATCCCCTGTTCGCCTAAAGCGAAGGTAGCGGGTACTACAGATAGCTGTCTCTTATACACATCTCCGAGCCCACGAGACCTCTCTACATCTCGTATGCCGTCTTCTGCTTGAAAA
>CALBHZ010000281.1 GCA_937892815.1 uncultured archaeon
CTCTCAACGATCAAGTTAGAGAGCTCTTCTAAGGATTCCTCTATTTCTATGTTAGCCTCGGGCATCAGCTTTCCTAAACTAGGTTGTAGCTCCTTAGCTAGATGAATAGCTGGAGATATTAACGCAGCTATCTCCCCGAAGTTCTTGGCGGTTATTAGTCTTTGCTTTATCGTTTCCAAAGCTATCTCCATAGTTAAAACCATCTTTATGCTTCTTCTGATCAAGGCGAGCTCGTTAGCAATAATCGTCGCTCTCTGCTTTTGATTGCGCCTTATACTCCTCACCACTTCATTAAACAACGTTCTATCTTTCTCCTCTAACCTCTTCCTTCTTCCCTCTAACCTAAACTTTACGGTATCTATCGTTTTAACGGCTTCTTCCAGTAATTCTTTAAAAGGCTTCTCAGGCATTTTTCTCACGTTTTACACTCTTCCTTTGTAAATATAACCGTAGGTAACATAAGCCTTTACATATTAGTCAAAATTCGTTTTAAAGCTTATAACGGACTTCCTCTACTTCATAAATATCCTTAGGCTATAGGTGGTATAATGGTTAGGAAGAGCTTCCTGCCCGTGAAAGCCAAGCTATGGAAAGTGGAAATAGATGGCAAAGAGGCCTTCGTAGGAAGTAGGGAGGAAGCTGAAAAATTCGCTGAAGAAGAAGCGAGGAAAGGGAAGCTATCTATGATTAGGTTAATACCGGTAAGAGAGGAAAAGAGGAGAAGATATTATTGATTTCCTACGAACGTTTTTAAATTATACCTTTGAAGGAAGGGGTTGAAGAATGCCGCATTTACTATGTGAAAACTGCGGATTTAGCATGCCCTTAAAGGATAGGGTTTACTTCTGCCCATCGTGCAAAGATCCTCTTACCATAATATACGACGATCAAGAGCTAGAGGAGAGGGCGGAAATAGGCTTTCACGGGAAAGGAGTTTGGAGGTATACCAGCTTTTTGCCCTTTAAAGGCAATGAAGAAAAGGTCACATTAAACGAGGGAGACACCCCTCTTCATGTAAGCGTCAATATCTTTAGAGAGTTAAAACTAAGCTTCTTAGCCTTTAAAAATGAAGGACTAAATCCTACTGCAAGCTTTAAGGATAGGGGGATGACCGTAGCTACTACAAGAGCTAAACAGATAGGATCGAGGGTAGTAGCTTGTGCAAGTACGGGTAATACGGCTGCAAGTTGCGCTGCTTATGCTTCCAGAGCTAATATGCTATGCGCCGTTATCATCCCAGAAGGTCAGATAGCGTTTGGAA
>CALBHZ010000282.1 GCA_937892815.1 uncultured archaeon
TCCTCAAACCCTTTTCACAACTAGCGGGGCAGCGCTCATAAGGTCCATGAGAGAGGCCGTGGATAACAAGATAGCCTTCGCGTGGGTGGACACCTCGACGTCCCCATTCCCCATTAAGTTCTCATATCTACCTATAGCGCCTCAGGTAACCTACTTCCAGGTAGGAGTTAGCGATATTTCAGTTAGCGGTAAATACGTGAAGGCGACACCGAGTTCGGCTTTAAATACGGCGAACATAACCATTAGGGTCTACCACAACGTAGATACCAACTCAACCTGGGTTCTAGCTGGTCAACACATCCTGGCTACGGAGGCTCCATTGCCCTGGTCTGGCGACTTCACGAGCCCGTGGTACGAGCTGCTTTCTGGCACCTATTCTCAAGGAGACCACACTTACTACATAAAGGTAGAGCTGATAGTCGAGGCCATAGACGCTATAACTGGCCAGAAGATCACGAAGACAGCATATGCTGTATTGAGCACGAATCTGTACTGGCAGAGCATGGCTCCAGCATTCAACAGCCTTCATATTACTAGCACGAACCTAGAGGAGAGAGTGTACCTACCTATGTTCGCTAGCTTAGCTATCTTCATGATCATAGGTACAGCCGTTTACCTAGCTAGGAGGGAAAGGGATTAGTTCTATCTATTGATGGAAGAAGTAGAACATCCATACGACGCCTATTTATTCGCTTCCCTAGGAGTCATAATATTCCTATTCAACATGCTGAACTATCTATACGAGCAGAACTTCAGAGATCTCCTAGTATTCGTAATCTATGCGATAAGCCAAATTATGGCCTTAGTTTTCGGAGCTATCTTAATTCAAGCATACAATTCGAGGGGAGATTGATGTACGCTGTAAAGCTGGTGAGAGGCTATTTAGCGAGCTTAGCTGGATTGGTAGGAATAGCCTACGGAGTTTCCTACTTACACGGCCAGAGCTTCGCTCAAACCCTTCCTATATTCGTTGGAAACCCAGCTCTATTTCACATGTTGATAGTAGCGCCATCTGAAGAGCTGGTCTTCAGGTTCTTCATCCCCCTTTTACTAATGGTGTTATTTGGATTGAACTACTTAGTTGGAGGTATAATAGCTGGAGTAGCCTTCGGTTTCGCTCATTGGTGGGCCTACGGCCAGAACCAAACGGCCTTGAGCATAGCCATCCTAGCTGGAATTTGGCAAGCTGTCGTAGTTTACCTTTATTCGAATAAAGAGGAGAGCTTCAGCTTTAAGCCTGGGTTATTAGCTGTGATCTTGGGCCACGGAACTTACAACGTATTGGTTTCAACCGCTCCAGATCTAACGCTTACGGCTGGAGCTATAGCTGGCTTAGCTCTAGGAGCGAGTTATGCGTTTAGAAGGGAAATAGAGAGCTAATTTCTATTTATTGATGGATCTAAAAAAGATCTTAGCGGTACTGGTAATAGTAGCGATAGCGGGGTACTTCCTATACCCGACGATCGTAAATCAAAATAAGGTAGAGGCTAACGCTCAGCAGGGAGATTCAAACACCACGGCTACGGCTAGGCCTTTCGTAGACTACAAAACCGCGGACGGCAGGATCCTGAGAGTATACCTAGATACGAACGAAAAGTACTGGGTAAATCCAGATGGAACTTTAACGCCTTACACTCCTCAAACGTGGACCGTTCCTGGAACTTTAAGCCAGATAACCCAAGTTCAGTTCGGCTTCAGCTTAACGGTAAGCGGCAAATACCTCAAGGATACGAACGGAGATGGCTATCAAGACATAACGGTGTTCGTTACGGCTAAGGTTAGGAACAACGGAACTGGATACTACACGGTGTTCGATAACGCTAAGTATACTTACCAAGCTGGCTCGCCTAGCTCTGGAGGCTCGGCTAGCGATACGATACAATCTGGATTCCTAGATATAGATACGCTATTCAGCAACATATGGGGAGGCAGCCCTCAGCAGGATACGGTATACTGGCCTTACTACGACGTGACGATAAGCGTTAACGCTACCAGCGTATGGAACGAGCCTCTGCAAACCAGCGCTTCGGCGACCTACGATAAGAGCAGCATAGGCTCCTGGGAGTGGAAGCAAGCGGAATTAACCGCAAACCTAGGCTCAGCTAGCGCAAGCACTCAAAGCTGGCTTTACGTATCTACGACTGAAGGACAGGTCGCATTGCTTACGATGATAGGCATAGCGATCCTTACGGTTCTATTCGTGGCAAGGAGGTGGGATTAGTATTATTCTATTAAATAGGATGAGCAGGAGGAGAGCTGTAGCGAAATGGCAGGTGCTGGTGCTGATAGGCGTGCTGCTGCTATGCTACGCAGCTTACTCAGCGTACTACACTCCTAAGGTGAGCTTCACCGAGGTAACCAGCTACCTAACTGGGCTGCAGAAGGCGGAGCAGCTCAACCTGGTAAGCGGGAACTTCTCAACCGTGAACGGCAGGTCCAGCTTGACCATAACTCCAGTAGGAGGCTTCGTAACGAACGCGACCCTAACTATACTAACGGACGATCCAGGAG
>CALBHZ010000283.1 GCA_937892815.1 uncultured archaeon
GAGATCTACACCGTCTAATTCGTCGGCAGCGTCAGATGTGTATAAGAGACAGGTAATGTGATTTTTACGCCTTTCAACTATCGCATCGGTTACCCTTACTATAAAGGAATCGCTTCCAGCTCCGCTACCGAAGCTGGACAACAATATCAAATCTCCCGGAGATGCCTCGTCTAGAACCGCCGCAAAGCCTAGTAAACTACTACCAGCGTAGGTATTGCCGATTACAGGATTCAAGAGCCCAGGCGTTATCTGCTCAGTCTTAAACCCTAGCCTCTTACCTACCGTTATAGGAAATCTCGGATTTGGTTGATGGAAAACCGCATACTTAAAATCTTGAGGTTTATACCCCGTTTTCTCTAAGAGGCTTTTTACGCTTTCTATGATGTGATGGAAATATGCCGGTTCTCCGGTAAATCTGCTTAAATGTCTAGGGTATTTCTCCTCAGATCTCCTCCAGAAATCGGGGGTATCGCTAACGTAAGATACGCTCTCCTCAATTATAGCGAGAGGAGATTCGTTCGCTGGACCGATTACGAAAGCCGCAGCTCCACTACCAGCGGTGTATTCGAGTTCATCTCCTGGCCTTCCTTGTGCTGTATCTACGCCTATAGCTAGTCCGTAATCTATCATCCCGGACCCTACTAATGCCATGTTCATTTGGATCGCTTCGGTACCGGCCTTGCATGCAAATTCCAAGTCCGATGCTAGTACATAATGAAAACCTAGAACTTCGGCTACGATAGTGCTTGTAGGCTTTACGGCATAAGGCTTAGATTCTGTTCCAACTAAGATAGCTCCTAGATTATTCACCCTCGCCATATCCATCGCTCTCCTAGCTGCCTCCACGGCCATGGTAACGGTATCTTCATCTAATCCAGCAACGGCTTTCTCCTTATTAGGCCCAGATCCTTCTCCCCTCCACATCCTCGCGATCTCCGTAGTTGGTATTCTATATCTTGGTATGTAGGCTCCATAACCTAGAATTCCCACTTGTTTAGCGGGTCTCATTACATAACACTCCAATTAACTGCTTAATATACTTCTCCATATTTGTCTAAAAGTGTTACGCTTTTTAACGAACATCGATAAATTGGATGAAATCGGGTAAGCGTTTTACCTTCTAAATTAAGAGCGCTAATTAGGCTACTGACTAAACGGCTTTAAGCTGTTTAACGACCGGAGGTCTTACCTTCCTAAATACTCTATAACCACATATGCATTTAAGCTCCGGAAGTTGAGCGAGCTCGCTAGCCGTAGTTACAGCTCCACATCTTACACATTCATACTTAATGTCGGCCTCCCCCGACATACGTCATCGAGTTCGCCTTATTGCCATTTAAGCTTTTAGGGCCTTTTTAACGGTGTAAGCTATTTTCTCTATCACGACATTATCGACCTTAGGATGGACCGGGAGGGATAGTGTCGATTTAGACGCTGCATTCGTTCTAGGCAGATCGATATTCAGGTTGAACAAGGGGAGCTTATGGACCGGGGTCTCATAGTAAGTCCTAGCATGTATGCCCTCCTCTTCTAAAGCCCTTTTTATTTCGTTCCTTTTACTAGATGAGATAGTAAATAGATACCAATTATACTTGCAGCCTTCTCTTTCACGAGGAAGCTTTATTTTTTCAATACCAGTTAATAGCCTCCTAAGCTTTTCTGCGTTTTCCCTTCTCCTTTTCAGGAACTCATTTAGCCTTTTTAATTGAGCGATGCCTATCGCTGCATGGATTTCACTCATTCTAAAATTTAACCCAAATACTCTGCTATCGTAGCCTTTAACCATGCCGTGATTCCTGATCATCCTCGCCTTTTCAGCAAGCTCCTCGTCTTCGAAAATTAGAGCTCCTCCTTCTCCCGTAGTTATAATCTTGCTAGGATGAAAGCTTAAACAGCCTACATCCCCCCACCTACCTACCATCTTTCCCCTATATTCACTTCCTAGGGCTTGCGCTGCATCCTCAATTACGTATAAGGATTTTTTGTCCGCTATCTCTAAAATAGCCTCTAAATTAGCTACATGTCCGTAAAGATGTACGGGTATTATAGCCTTGGTTTTATCCGTGATCTTTTTAATTACATCTTCAGGATCTATTGTATAATGTTCATCTATATCGACGAAAACGGGCTTAGCTCCAACCGATAAGACCGCATTAGCGGTTGCTACGAAGGTAAACGACGGTACTATGACTTCATCCCCTCCCCCTATTCCCAACGCTATTAGAGCTATCTGGAGAGCAGCCGTACCAGAGCTTACGGCTACTACGTCCTTAGCCTTTATAAAATCCCTTAAGCCTTCTTCAAACCTTCTTACCATCTCTCCTCCCTTAAGAGAAGAGCTCGTTAACTGTCCGCTTCTCAGTACTTCCTTAACTAACGTTTCCTCTTCTTCTCCCAAAATGGGCGAATTTATAGGAATGTCCATTAGAAGAGACATAATGAGGCCGTCGATTTTAACCTTTCCATCAGTAGGTTTATATTGCGCTATGTAGTAGTTATGGATTGATGAAGAATGAATAAAAAGGAGGATATTAAGGAGATAGCAGCTATTGCGAGAGGTAGAAGTTTAATTTACCTTTGGCTTTCAGGGTTCTTTTTAGAAGAGCCTTCCGATGAAATGTTCACGAGGTTAAGCAATAGAGATATATTGAATTTCTTAGATGGCGTTTTTCAAGGATCCGAGAATTACGATAAAGTAAAGGAATTTTTACTAAATAAAGATGTGGATCTGATAAAGGAGGAGTTCGATCTGTTATTTAATGAAGGTAGCAATCTATACGTTTCTCCTTACGCACATGAGTATTACGGTAAAGAGATGCTAGGGCTCGTTAAAGCGTTTTACAATTCGTTAGGGCTAGAGGTAGATTTAAGAGGTTTAAAGGCCGAAGACCATATTGGGCTTGAACTCGCTATAATGGCTTCTCTTTGTGAATTAGAGGCTGAAGAGCTTGAAAGGGAGAGGGTAGCCGATGCGGCTATTATTCAAGAAGGGGAGAGGATGTTTTTAACCGATCACTTAACAAAGTGGGTAGGCGATTTTGCAAGAGCAGTTGAGGAGAAGAGGCCCGATAGCTTCTATGCTTCCTTAGCGCAATTAACTAATGAACTTATTGACCTAGACCTATCGCTGTTTAAGGAAAGCTAAAGATTACGGAGCCAGTAACAAACTCTTTCAAGAGCTTCCTTTAAATCCTCTTTTTCTATACCTTTAACCCCACAAGCTACTACGTACACTTCTTCGGTATCCTCCCTTACTCTCGTTCTGAAGGAATCCCTGTAAGGAAAAACGTGTAGAGGTCCTTCGTTATCTGATAGAACTATATCCCGCTTACTTAGCTCTCTCTCCTTCCCTGTTATATCTACAAATACCTCTCCATCTCTCGCTAATCTAAGCCTCAACGGTCCTTTAATAAACCTAGTATCGTATATTCCTATGGGGATTAGGGTTTCAATAGAAGCTAGGTTGCCAGCATCTACTATAAAGGAGATCTTGGGTATGCTTCCCTTAGATAATAGCCTCCTTACTAAGGCTTCGCTTGCAGGTCTCTGTTTTGTAGGATCTATTCCCATTCTCCAGTAAAAGTCTCTATAAGCCCTAATTTTCGGGATATCCTTTAAATTGTCCAGATTGTATCCTATTCTTGAAGTTATCTGTTCTAAGGCTCTGCTTAAATTATAATCCTTTTTATTAGACGTTCTCACACCTATAGATAATGCAGAGACTCCAGGGTAAAGCTCGCTTACTTCTTTCTCTACTTCTACTAAAGAAAATACCCATGGTTCTAAATACCTATACCGGAGTTAACACCCTGCCAGACTTCATAGCTCATGGTTTCCGCTCCTTCGCTGCCACTATAATAAACGTTTTTATATTTGCCACGTCTTACTTAGCTGATTGTCTCCACATGCATAGCACGAATTCTCTCAGCCCCACTATAATTCTACCACTCCTATATATATAGTGACAAATGTATAATAAAAAAGGTGTAAAATTTGCCACAAGGCATCTAAATTTCCCATAAATTATGTTTGCTAAAATCATTAACCGAGGGAATATTCATCCATGATAAAGATTTTTGAGAACTATTTAGCAGAAAACAGTTTTAAAAAATGGAGAACAAAGCCTATTGGCAGC
>CALBHZ010000284.1 GCA_937892815.1 uncultured archaeon
GTATTAATGGGGGAGATAATATCGATCTTGCTCGTTGGTAGCGTCCTAACTAAGGCTATTATGGTGATTATCGTAAGAAGCCAACGATAACCTTAATATTATATTATGCTAATTTTCTAATCAATGATTATTAGAAAGGAAGGAATAAAGTACGACCTTAAGGAAAAGGGTAAATTAGATGCAGAAGGGGTTGAAATTGAGTGGATCTTTTATCACGATAACGGGAAACCTTCTATGGCTTTGAGAAGGTATAAGATAAGGAAGGGAGGATACATCGGTAACCATTCGCACCCTTGGGAACATATAATCGTAGTATTAAGAGGAAGGGCTGAAGTAACTTCGAGAGATAGGAAGGCCGTAGTAGAGGCGGGAGATCATATTTACATTCCCGCAAATGAAGAACACGGATTTAGAAATATAGGAAATGAAGACGCTGAATTTTACTGTATAATAAATTGCATACAAGGGAATTGCGTTCCATAGGTGGAAGAAGATGAAAATAGGGAATTTAGAAGTTGAGCTCGTTAAGGGAGATATCACCTTGCTTGAAGTAGATGCTATAGTTAACGCGGCGAATAGATACTTAAAACACGGTGGAGGGGTAGCTGGAGCGATCGTTAGAAGAGGAGGAAAGGAGATACAAGAAGAAAGCGACGAGTACATCAAGAAACACGGACCATTGGAGGTAGGGGAGGTTGCCGTAACTAGGGCAGGTAAGTTAAAGGCGAGGTACGTTATCCATGCCGTAGGTCCTGTATACGGAGATCCAGAAGGGGATGAGAAGTTGGCTAAAGCTATTAGGAATTCTCTGGCTAAAGCCGAAGAGCTTAAACTTCGTAGTATAGCTTTGCCGGCTATATCTACCGGCGTATACGGGTATCCTTTAGAAAGATGCGCTGAAATAATGTTTAGAGAGATTAGCGATTTCTCCAAAGAGGCAAGTAACTTGAAGAAGGTAATAGTCTGTCTTTACGATAACAAGGCGTTCAATGTATTCAAGAACGTATTTGAAAAGGCTGTATTAGGATGAAGAACCCCCTACTCTTTATCTCTAAGCACGTTATTCCACATTTTAACGGTATGATAGCTCATGCTTTGAAGGAGAGAGGGTTGAGTGAGAATAAAATAGCTGCTCTGCTCAGCGTTACACAACCCGCCGTTAATATGTACTTGAAAAAGCCTAAAGAGGCGTACGCATCGAAGTTGAGAGAGATAGGCCTGACTGAAGAGGAAATAGAGAGAAGCGTAATGAGGTTAACTAGCGCAGTTCAAGAAGGATATCAGGGATTAGAAGAACTTACTAGGTTCTTCCTAGAGCTATTAGGCTCCGGTAAGCTCTGTCGGTATCATAGATCTACGGCTGAATTGCCGTTGGATTGTGATATCTGTATGAGGCTGTTCGGGTATGGAGGAAAGGAGGAAAGGGAGAGTTTGTTAGAGGAGGTTAGGATAGCGTTAAAGCTTCTTGAGAGAAACGATAAGTTTACCAATCTGCTACCTGAAGTGAGAAGCAATTTAGTCGCTAGGTTAGAGAAGGCGATAACTGAAGATGACGTAGTAGGGATTCCGGGCAGAATCGTTGAAATAAAGGGAAGGGCGAGGGCTTTGAGGCCTCCGGAATTCGGCGCTTCTAGGCATATGGCTAGGGTTTTACTAGAAGTATCGAGGTTTTGCTGTAAAGTGAAATCGGCTATAAACTTGAAATATGATGATAAAATAGATCGATGTATTAGGCGGCTTGGATGGAAATGTATATCGATTTCGATAAGAGAAGAGGATATTAAGGAGAAGGATCCGGTAATTAGCTCCATTAGAAGATCGTTAATGGAACATAAATGTAAAGTATTCATCGATGCGATTTGTTGTAGCGCCTTTTACGGTTTGGAGGCTTCTCTCTACGTTTTCGCCGAAAATCCAATACAGCTTGCTGAAAAGGTTTTGACTTTAGCGGATGAATACGCTAGACATGTTTCCTAGCTTTCTTCATCCTCCAGCTCATTACCTTGTATTGTAGCCTAAATAACCTCTCGGGTTCTAAAAGCCTGCTCGTTAAGTAAATGATCGCTAAAGTTGCCACAATTGAATATGGAAGGCCGTAAATAGCTTCAATGGGTATATCTCCGAGCATTATAGACTTAGATAACATCATAGGGTATGAAGTTGGTAGAGCTAAAAGTGCCGCTCTCAAGGCTAAGGGCAGGCTTTCAATGCTTCCTCCAAACATTAAGACGAAGGCCGGTATCATGACCGGTATTATTAGAACGCCTAGAAAGGAGTTGGCTATCCTAACGTCGTTGCTTAAAGCTCCTATAACTACCCCTAAACTTGTGGTGAACAGTATGGCTATCAGCAGAGAGGCTCCTAACATCAAGTAAACGAAAGGGTTGGATGTTCCTAGGGATATGGAGGATTCCGCAAACATTCCTCCCATAAACCCCATCATGTAATATTGGAAGCCTATCATATAGAAAACAGTGCCTATGATTGCTATTATCGTTGAGGCTAAGAGCTTAGCCATTAAAATGCTTGCCCTATCTACGGGCAAGGTCAGTAACGTCTCAAGCGTTTTCTCCTCGTTCTCTACAGCGGTAGATGTAGCGGCTATCTGCGCTACAACAATTGATAGTAAAAAGATTATGAGAGGGATGAAGAAGGATTGGCCGAATATTTGGGATATTAGGGTAGAGGGAGGTACGTCTATAACGTTTCCCTTAACAACCGTTCCCTCTTGTAGTTGAATTGGAGATTTAACGAAGTTGGGATCTACATCGCCTAGTTGCATAATTACGTTAGTGCTAAAGTATTCATTTAAGTCGCTGAGCGCTCTCTCTACGCTTGAAAGCTTTGCGGACTCAGCGATATCTAGCTTAGAGACTAAGAAGTAGACCTTCAGCTCCGTTCTATGAAAGGATTCCATACTCCTTCCAAACCCTGAAGGGATCTCTATTAAAGCATCGAATTTCGTTGAATTTAATGCCTTTTGTTTCTCATCTTCTCTAATTTCGAAAATCGAAAACCCGTAATTTTCCAGAAACTGCCTAACGGAAAAGCTAGTTTGCGTTTTATCTTCGTCCAGTAAGGCTATATTGAGATGCTGAGCTTTTTCTAAAGCTGGTGCGATCGTAGCCGTCGCTATGCTGTTCATTAAAGGGAAGATCAATAGAGGGACAATAAGGCCTATGTATATCCTTGGATCTCTTAAAAGGTCCTTTATCTCCTTCTCAATTAAAGCGGTTAGTTTTCTAACCACCTTGAACCACCTTAAGGAAGGCCTCCTCCAAGTTTAACGCATTGTACTTCTTTTTAATTTCATGAGGAGCTCCCATTTCCAATATCCTTCCCCTATCTATTAAGGCTATCCTATCGCAAAGGAACTCCACTTCGAACATGTTATGGCTTGATAGGATAACCGTTACGCCCCTTTCCTTTGAATAGGCCCTTATCGCCTTCCTTATCTCCTGACTGTGTATGACATCTAAGCCGGTTGTAGGCTCATCTAAAATAGCGAGCTTAGGCTTAATCATGAAAACCCTAGCTACTTGAAGCCTTCTCTTCATTCCTTTGCTGTAAGTTTTTACCTTATCGTCTATTCTATTCTCAAGTCCTGATATAGCTATCGCCTCATCTATAGCTTTCTGAGCTTCCTCTCTATTGTCGTAGAAGATCTTCGCTAAGAACTTTAGGTATTCTCTACCAGATAAGTTTCTATAAGCCCCGGAATCTTCAGCTAAATACGATATTATCCTCCTAACCCTATCCGGATTCTTAATTACGTTTAAGCCGAAGATCTCTACCCTTCCCTTAGTAGGTAGGAGGAGGGTAGCTAAGATCCTTAAGGTCGTAGTTTTACCAGCTCCATTAGGACCGATTAAGCCGAAGATCTCCCCTTCTTCAACCGTGAACGAAACGTTATGCAATACCTCGAAAACGCCAAAGCTTTTGCAAAGGTTCTCGACTAGAACAGCTACCATCTTACCTTACCACTTATTTATGAAATTTAAGCTTTTAGAGAACGATGCTAGTCTTATGCCCGCAATTGGGACAGGAAGCGTCCGGCCTTAGGAAGATCTTAACGTTATATAGGTGCCTTTCGATTAGTAACGTACCGCAGTTCGGACAATACGTGCTTTCGTACTTAGGATCCCATAAATTCCCTATGTACACGTACTTGACACCTTCTCCCTTGGCTATATTCCAATACCTTATGAGCTGTTCTCTAGGAGTGGGCGGAGTATCTAGCATTCTATAATCTGGATGGAAACGTAGGAAGTGCATAGGAACGTCTTCGCCTAAATGATCTACTACCCATCTTGCTAGCTTTTTCACATCTTCATCTCTAGATCCCTCAGGAGTTGGAACTACGAGGTTAGTTATCTCTACATGTACTCCTTTCTCCTTCATGATCTCTAAAGCGGTAAATATAGGATCTGGAGAAGGCACCATCATGTACTTTCTGTAAAACTCCGGGTTAGCGTTTCCCTTAAAGTCCACCGTAGCTGCATCCAATAGAGGAGCGACCTCCTCTAAAGCCTCTTCCGTTATGTAACCGTTCGTAACCCAAGTAGTGAAAAGACCGTTCTTCTTTGCCAACCTCATAACATCTATTAAGTATTCTGTTTGGATTACGGGCTCATTGTACGTTCCGGTAAGCCCGTCTGCTCTGCTCGCTATTACGTCTTCTATTAAATCCTCAGGAGAGGTATAGGGTTCAGTTACCTTTCTCCTCTGGCTTATATCGTAGTTTTGACAGAATTGACAAGCGAAATTACATCCAGCCGTGGATATGCTGTAAACCCAGCTTCCGGGCTTAAAATGTACTAGCGGTTTCTTTTCTATTGGATCGATTGCTCTAGCCGTAAGCCTACCGTAATTTAGGGAATATAGCTTTCCTCCAATGTTTTTCCTAACCCCGCAAAAACCTACCTTGCCTTCTGGAATACTACAAAACCTAGGACAAAGAGTACAGAGTACTCTACCATCGTAGTGGGGCTTCCAGAACTTAGCGACCATGTATTCCTTTATCATTCAAGCTTAACTTTAACTATCGGCTTATTAACCTTTTTCAACAATTTTTCGAGCTTCCTCTTTCAACTCTCGTAACCTATCTTCCCTTATGTTCCTGATATCCTTAGAGATTAGAGAGCTCAGCGTATATACCTTCTCCATCGCTAACAAGTTAAGCTCTTCATTGGTTACCGTAGAAAGCATCGTTATCGGGTATAGCTTAAATTCTTCAATAATATCCTCTAGCCCTCTATTCTCCGGTTCCCTCCATCCTAATAGCTTCATTCCTCTACATTTCGCGAATTCCTTAGCCTCTCTACTAAACTTCGTATTGGTAACTAGCCATATCTCTTCGACGTTGAAGCCCGCTTCCATTAAATCTATACCTCTCATAGCGGTATAAAGCGCTTCCTTAAGGCCCGTGTATATGCCGGCTTGACTATGATACTTACACTCCACTATTACGTTATCGTTTAGTAACACGTCAATTTCGTGATTGACGCACTTACCTTTCAAAACCACGTCTGACCTAGTTTTATATCCCAATTTCTCGAAAAGCTCAGCGATAAAGCCTTCGAACTTAAAGCCTGAAGGACCTAGTAACATCATTGCCTCTTTAAGCCTAACCCTCTCTGAAGACGGATGTCTTAACCTTCTAAGCCGATCCCTAATAAAGGCGCCCGATTCTCTTCAAAGTTCGCCTAACTTTCGCTCCATCAAAAGGCTCCAGTCTACCATCGGCCTTTCTTACGTATACCATATTCCAGATCCCATAAATGTAACTACTTAAGGTTTAGTCGATGCTTTAACAAATTTGCTAGTAAAATTTATACATAAGAGGGTTTGAGTTGCCTCTTAATGGAAAAAGCGCTATTGTACGTGCTCTTATTCTTTGGAGCATTATTTAGCGTCTACTCCCTTTATTGGGGAGGAATTTTAGTTACAGGGGGGTACGTTTTAAGGAAGGAGAACAATGTGGAAAATCCATCTAATTTAAGCTATGAAAATCTTCCTAAAATTTCCGTACTTATTCCCGTTAGAAATGAAGCTAAGTTAATAGGAAGGCTCTTGAACGCTTTAAACAAGGTGAATTATCCAGAGGAGAAGCTTGAGATCATATTTGTAGAGGATGGCTCTACTGACGGCACGTATGAACTGCTGTTGAAGTGTAAAGAGAGAGATAGGAGGATAAAGGTTATACATTTAGAAGAAAACAATAAAGGGAAGCCTAAAGCTCTTAACGAAGGGCTGAAACACGCTACTGGAGAGCTTATAGCTCTACTAGATGCGGATTGTATACCAGAGCCCGATATCTTCCTAAAGGCGGCGAATGAATATAGGAGAGGAAAGAAGATACTAGTAGGCTACTTTAAGGTAGTGAATAAGAAGGAGAGCTTAATCGCGAAGTTGGCTGTTTTCGAGGAGATTTCTTGGAGGTTAATGGGGCTTGGAAGGATGAAGTTAGGGTTGAACGTTCCTATATCTGGAAGCTTTTCGTTCATAGATAGGAAACTACTACTGAAAGCTAAGGGATGGAATGCGTGTTTAGCCGAAGACGTGGAACTTGGGGCTAGATTGCTTAAAATGGGATATAAAGGGTATTTCTTAAACGGTTTCGTATGGCTTGAGGTTCCTGGAAAAATCCCTATTCTTCTTAAGCAGAGGATAAGGTGGTATAGAGGGTATATGGAGACCGCTATAAAGCATATAGATCTTCTATGGAAGGTGAAGAAGAAGCTCGCCTTAGATTTCCTACTGCTACTTACAACTCCCTTCTTCGCTGCTTTAACGTTATTCTCGTACGTACTGTACGCTTTAAGCTTTCACTACTTAACCGGGCTTCTTCTCGTTTTATTTATAGCGGGCTTCATCGGAGCTAACTTACTAGGCTTAATTGCTTTAAATGTAGGCCTTATGTTGATAGCGGGTTCAGAAACTCATGAATTGATGAGGGTATCTCCCTTGGTGTACCTTTACACCTTGATCTTAGCTATCTCCTCTCTTATAGCGTGCTTACAGATGGTTTTAAAGAAGAAGCCCGTATGGGTTAAAACGGAAAAGTCTGGATGGATAGATAGCGATAGAATGGTTTTAAGTAAGCTTTTGAGGTAGGTGAGATAGTGAAGCCCTTTCGTTTACCTTAAGGATACCCTTACGGGTGAGAAGGTAAAACTCGACGTAAGAGAAAATCCGGAGATCAAAATGTACGTATGTGGAGTAACGGTTTACGATTATAGTCATCTAGGACATGCCAGAACCATCGTAGTTTTCGATGTATTGAGGAGGCTCTTGAAGAAGAAGGGATTTAAACTAAAACACGTACAGAACTTTACGGACGTAGACGATAAGATAATTAGGAAGGCGAAGGAAATGGGCCTTACGGTTGAAGAGGTATCCAGTAGATTTATTGAGGCATACTTCAAGGATTTCGATGCCTTAAATATCGAAAGAGTTGAGAGCTATCCCAAGGCAACCGAGTTCATATCCGTTATGCATGAGATAGTAAAGGGTCTAATGGATAAGGGATATGCTTACAGAACGAGGACGGGAATCTACTTTAACGTCCCTAAATTTAAAGAGTACGGGAAGCTATCCAAGATAAATCTAGAAGAGCTGAAGGCAGGAGCGAGAGTAGAGGTAGACCCTACCAAGAAAAATCCCTTAGATTTCGCCTTATGGAAGTTTTACGAAGAAGAGCCGAAGTATAGCTCTCCTTGGGGTTACGGCAGGCCGGGATGGCATATAGAGTGCTCATCGATGGTTTGGAAGATCTTTGGCGGTACCATAGATATCCACGGTGGAGGGGAAGATCTAATATTTCCACATCATGAAAATGAGATAGCGCAGAGCGAAGCCTTCACAGGTAAGCCATTAGCTAGGATATGGGTTCACGTTGGCTTACTGAAGATAGGAGAAGAGAAGATGAGCAAAAGCCTTGGAAATATAATACCACTGAAAGATGCCATACCTACGTGGGGCCCTAATACCATTAGGTATTTCCTCCTCATGGGCCATTATAGGAGTCAAATACAGCTATCGGATAAGGCTTTGAAGAACGCGGCCGATAATTGGAGGATCATAGAAGGAGCGGCTTACGATTTAGTTCAGCCATATGGGGAGGAGGGGGATGCGAGCTTAGTTGAAGAAGCTAAGAGATGTTTCGAGAGGTTCGATGAAGCGTTATCCGATGACCTCAATACCCCTATAGCTTTAATGGAGTTAGTTAAACTATCTAAATCGGTAAGCAGAGCGCAAGCTCGAAGGAAATTAAACGAAGACGTTGCAAGAGAAGTTAAAAAGATCTTCGATCAGATGTTTTACATAATGGGATTTAAGTTGCCTAGCGTAAGTGAGGAGGAAAGGAGATTCATACAGGAGGTGGTGGAGAAAAGAGCAGAGCTTAGGAGGAAGAGAAGGTATTCAGAAGCGGATAGGATAAGGGACGAGCTCAGGAAGATGAAGGTATTATTAATTGATGTAGGAGAAAGGACGTTTTGGAGGAAAGTGGAGCATTTACCTTAACGTAACCGAGTTTGTAATTTGGATCGCTTTGGAGAAAAATACTTATTTACCCAACGTAGAACTCTAAGTGAACGCGTTGGTAATTCAGATAGGAGAGGATCAATGGGTAGGGCTTTCTACGTTCATGTGGATCTTAGTTATAACGCTCTTATTCGTATATGGGCAAAGAATACAGATATTCTTAGCGTTAAGGAGGATAGGTAAGGATTTAAAAAAGCTTGAGAGGATGAGTCGAGGAGCGAAGGAGAAGTTAAAGCAGAAGTTCCTAGAGTATGGAGCTGAGGAAGTTCAGGTAAAGATGGATTTGGAGAAGCTGCTAAACTCCTTCGTCATCCGACCTACAGACCTAGATCCTAAGGGGATAGTATATAAGTTAGATAGACTACTACGTTCGTACGATTTCTTCCTTAGGGAGAGGGTAGCCGCGCTAGCTCCAAAGGCCGATGCTGTAACAAGGTTAAACTTAACAAACCTGGCTGAGGCAACTTTAGCTTTAGAGTCAATTTATAAGACAGTTCGTCATTATTACACATCAGCTAAGAAGTTTAACGATTTATTCGCGATTGTCCAGCTACAAATACAACTTCCGACAATAATGGAGACGGCCGATGCATATTACCGCTCATTAGATGCCTTTTCAAAAGGGGTACCGATAGGAGATTCATTAGGCCCTATGGTGGTTTCTAAGTTAGCTGGAAGCGCTAAGTTTAGGGAGATAGCAGAGGAAACGGTGATAGCCGAGACCGAGTTTGAAGGTAGAAAGCTCATCTTGATGAAGGCTAAGGGACCAGGTGGAACCGTAGGCAGGCCTGGAGAAGCAATTGAGAAGATCTTAGAACTTTACAACGTATCCGCTATAATTACGATCGATGCGGGCTTGAAGCTATATGGAGAGGAGTCTGGAGAGGTTATTCACGGAGTTGGAGCAGCGGTCGGAGGACCGGGCGTAGATCGATTTAAGATAGAGGAGGCGGCAACTAAGAGGAAGGTACCGATGTACGCTGTTATCGTAAAGATGTCTGAGAAGGAGGCGGTTGGGGAAATGAACGATAGGATAAAGAACGCGATAAATCTAACCGCTGAAAAGGTTAGGAAAATGATCTTAGAGAGGACGAAGGAAGGAGATGTCGTAGTAGTTGCAGGGATAGGAAATACGATAGGGGTTCCTTAAAGTCCCTTGGATATTTCACTTAATAGGTTAAACCAACCTCTTGCCGTTCCTTCAGCGTAGTATCCTCCACCTCCCAAGATTAGTAGCCTTCCAGATGATATTTCATGCGATATCTCGTGTACGATAGAGCCAGCCTTTGCTATCCCTTCTATCGTATAGCATAATCCAGTTAACGGATCCTCGTATAGTCCATCGCATCCAGATTGTAAGATAACTATCTCCGCTCCCGAACTCCTCATAAATTCGATATTACTTTCTATAGCATCCATCAGCTCTTCGTCGTCCGCTCCGTAATCAAGCGGAACGTTTACCTTAGTTCCTCTTGCCGCTCCAGCTCCTCTTTCATACTCGTATCCGCTTAGAGGATAGATCCCCCTTTGATGTACGTCTAAGATATATACGTCTGGATCCGCTTCGTAGCTGTAATAGACACCGTCTCCGTGATGTGCATCTATATCTACGTAGAGTATCCTCTTAACGTTGTACTTCTTCCTCAGGTATTCTATGGCTACGGCTATATCGTTAAATACGCAAAAGCCGGCGGCCGATTCCCTCCTAGCGTGATGTAAGCCTGCCATAGGATTGAAGCCGTGTTCTATTTCGCCTTTCATAATTAAGTCGACGAGCTTAACCGTAGTTCCAACGATATATGCAGACGCTTCGTAGATCCCCTTGAAAGCTGGGGTATCTCCATAGTCTAAGTAACCCAATCCGCTTTCGCTCATCTCCTTAACGTACTCGATGTACTTAGGGCTATGGAAGAGCTTAATTATTTCATCGTCCGCTTTTTTAGGCTTTACGAACTTAATGTTGTCCGTTTCTCTAATTAACCTAAAGAAGGCCTTAACTCTATCCGATTTCATTGGATGTCCATGCGGAAAAGAATATAAGAGAAGTTCCTCTCCGTAAGCTACTCCCACTTTACACATAAAGAATATTAGATTTTTATCGCTATTTTTCTTTTTGCTCCTTCCTCCACTTAAAGAAGTCCATAGCGGCCTGTGGGAATAGGGCGCACGTTAGGTAGTCCTCTTCCTTCTCTATTAAGTCCTTAGGAAGTTCGTTCACGATCTTAGGCAACATAGGTTCGAGAAGATCTGCAGGCCTTACGGTTATCTCCTTCGCTCCTCTCAGTATCTTCTCCTTAATTTCCGGAGATATTTCGGCCGGATGAGCTCCATACATGCCCCTTACGTATTCCCTCGTTTCCTTTGCTACTAATTTGTATCTCTCCTTAGCTAGGACGTTTAAAACGGCTTGAGTACCTACTATTTGAGATAAGGGCGTTACGAGAGGGGCCATCCTAGATCTTCTCTAACCCTCGATACCTCCTCCAATACTTCGTTCATTAGGTGTTCGGCTTTATTCTCCCTTAATTGTGCTTGTAGATTGCTTAACATCCCTCCCGAAATTTGATGTTCTAGAGCTCCTAGATCGACGGAGGGTTCTTCCTAGCATAATCGAACTCCGCGTATTTCTTCCTAACTTGCCATATGAACTTAGATACCTCTCTCACTTCTTCAAAGTTCACCTTTGTTTCGTAGGGAGTACCCTCTAGAGCCTTAATAGCGCTTTCAGCCGGTATGTAGCTCGTATACAAGGATATCGAAGAAGCTACGATGTCGAATAGATCGGCTCCTGGCTTCGACGGATTTTATGAACGTAAACGGAGCTAAACCAGCGGTAGCGTATGAATGTACGTCTACTTTAGCTCCTAGCCTCTTTATCATCTTTATTAGATCGTAGGCTACGTATGGCCTAAGTATCCCGTTCATGTCCTTAATGGTGATAGTATCTGGATCGAGCTCGATCATCTTCTTAACGAGCTTTCCCCAGGTATTCAATAGTGCGAATTGGGCTTGTAGTATAATATATACATATTTGAATTTCCGCTTTAAGCCTCTCAGCGGTCTTTACGGCCGTTTGTAAATTCCTTAAATCGTTTAAGGCATCGAAGATCCTGAAGATATCGATGCCGTTTTCAAAGCTTTTTTCAACGAACTTTTCTACTACATCATCCGGATAGTGCCTGTATCCTACTAAGTTCTGTCCTCTCAATAACATCAATAACTTAGTTTTCTTAACTTTTCTCTTTATTTGGTGAAGCCTTTTCCACAGATCCTCCTTTAGGAACCTCAGGGAAGCGTCGAAAGTCGCTCCTCTCCCATGCCTCCAAAGCGTAGAAGCCGGCTTCATCTAAAAGCTCAGCAGCTTGGACAAGATCGCTCGTCCTCATTCTCGTAGCTAGTAGGCTTTGATGCGCGTCTCTGAGGGTTAAATCAACTAACCCTACTATCCTAATCACCTCTTATATCCTAACTTTCTTAGGAACTCGTGTCTCTTCCTCTTCTCCTCTTCATCTTCTATGCCTTTGCTCTTTAACCCGTCTATTACCCCCAATACTCCTCTTCCGAGATCCGTTTCAGCAACTATTACTTCAACCGGGTTGGCAGTTGCACAGTACAAGGTAACTACCTCCTGAACCATCTTTATCCTATTTAGTACGTTAATTGGGTAAGAGCCGTTTAAGATTATGACGAAGAAATGGCCGGCAGATACCTTTTTCGCTATATCTAAAGCGAGCTCTATCGATTTTTCATCGTTGCCATCATACCTAATTAAAGCCGGACCGCTCGATTCACAAAACGCTATGCCGAACTTTATGTTAGGGCTAGATGTTATTAGAGCTTCGTATATATCCTCAACCGTTTTTATGAAGTGGGACTGTCCAAGTATCATATTAAAACCAGACGGTACTTCTATCTTAACCCTACCTAACTCCATATTCCATCGAAAAACCTGTTCAAGATTTTTATTAATAAATTTAATAGCTAGGCTGGTTTCCAGAGCAGTCCATCTTCGACGATAGGCTTTACCTTTCTTTACCGGGGAGCATTGAAAGCCCGTGTTCTGTCAGATTGGATCTTCGATCAACAGCTACTAAGTTGTTGTAAATACAATTCTACAGCTATATGCGAGATTAACCTAACTTACCATCTTTCAAGCCCAAATTCACGATAAAAGAGGATGTTTTTAAGGGAAAAATTATTACTCGTATACTTTTGGGAAATTTAATCGGACAGATCTCTAAAGTTAATACCTCTCACAACCTCTTTAGCTTTTCGACTTCCATAATCGTCTTAAATTTTCAAAGAAATTAGGAGGAACGAGAAAAGATAAAGGTCCTATAGCTGTCTCTTATACACATCTCCGAGCCCACGAGACCTCTCTACATCTCGTATGCCGTCTTCTGCTTGAAA
>CALBHZ010000285.1 GCA_937892815.1 uncultured archaeon
TACTTGGGGTGTTGGTTTTAAAACCGAAAGCGTAGTAGGTTGCCACTTAGCGTGTTCCTTTCCCTTACCCATTCTAGCGTAAGCTTCCAACTTTATCTTTTGACCTGGAGCGAGTTTAGCTATGGGAATATTAGGAGATAAGGGTTTGACGTCTGGGTCTTCAGGCGATATTAGCTCTCCTGAGTACACGGTTCTGCTCTCCTCTCCTGCTTGAGCCTCTAGAACGAGCATAACGTTGGTAATTCTTCCAGTTTCATCTTTACATTCTTCAGAAAGGGGATATCTTCCTGGAGGAGTTATTAAGGGAATTAAACCTAATCTATGAGCTAGGACTTCATCGTATATCGGCGATGTATTTTCGAGTATAACCACATCATCTATAGCTAACATAGGTACTTCTGACATAGCGAACCTCCGTATTGCATTGAGTAGGGTTCTATCGTAGCCCTGTATCCTTAATTTAACTTCTCTATCGCTTGACTCCAAAACCGTAACCGTCAATTCTCTAAATCCTCCTTAAGCCCTACGTCCTCTCCTTCCACCTGGCTTTCTAGTAGTATCGTGAGGAATAGGCGTAACGTCCTCTATTCTCCCTATTTTAAATCCCGCCCTTGCTAGAGCCCTTATCGCTGCTTGAGCTCCTGGACCTGGTGTTCTCGGTCCTGTGCCTCCTACAGCTCTCACTTTAATATGTAAGGCTGTTATTCCCTTCATTTTTGCAGTTTCGGCTGCAGCCATCGCCGCCTTCATAGCTGCATAGGGAGTACCTTCTAACCTATCTGCCTTTACGTGTTGTCCCCCGCTACTAATTGCTATAGTTTCGGCTCCGCTTAAATCCGTTATATGAACTATCGTGTTATTAAAGCTGCTGTAAATATGAGCTACTCCCCATTTTTCCTCCTTCTCTTCCATCATTTGTTATCACCCTTTGCAAACGGACTATCAGGTCTAAACGCTACGGTATCCTCCTCATCCTTTAAAACTATATACCCAGGTTTAGTTACTACAGCACCTTTTACAGTTACGTGTCTATGAACTATCATCTGTCTAGCCTGATAAGGCGTTTTCGCTAATCCCTTCCTCCACACTATAGTTTGTAGCCTTCTCTCTAACAGATCTTCTACCTTAAGGCTTAGGATATCATCTAAGGTAGCGTTTTCTTTAAGCAAACCCATTCTCGTTAATTTATTTAAGAGAACGCTCTCCATCTTCGCTCTATATTCAGGAGGTGCGGCAAGCAATAGCCTAGCTTGTCTTCTAATCCTAGATAGCTCAGCCTCGGCTCTCCATAACTCTCTCTTATTTCTTAAGCCATAAGTTCCTATTATTTGAAGCTCCCTTGTTAGATCCTCCTTTCTCCATGGATGTTTTGGTGTTACGTACTTCTTTTTAGGTTTTTTCGGATCGCCCATATCTCATCACTTTGCCGATTTCCTTACACCGATCGTCTGTCCTTTTCTTCCTGTCGTACGAGTTCTCTGGCCTCTAACTTTTAGCCCAAGCGCATGTCTAATTCCTCTCCAGCTTCCAATTCTTTTCTCTCTTTCAATATCCATTTTTACTTGGAATATTAAATCCGATTCGTAGAGATGTTTGTCAATACCTTCTTCTAGATCTTTTCTTCTGTTAAACATCCAAGAAGGAATTCTAACGGATTGGGGATTTTTCAAGGCCCTTTCTATTTCGGCTACTTGAGAATCGCTAAGCTGGCCGAGCCTTATCCTCGGATCAATTTTTAAAGCATTTAATATAGCATAAGCTAAATTAAGATTTACGCCTTTTATATCCTTTAGAGCTGCAGCTATCTTCTTATACCCGTTTAAATCCCTTCCCAATATCCTAACTATAGCCTTTACCTCCGGCAATACTAAACACCGTTACAGCTGAAGCCTTTTTATACGTATATAGGTTTTTCCCTCCCGCACCCATCAGTTAAATCTGTTCCGTGTATTTCTTCAAAACTTCATTTATACTTAATAGGGAAATTCCGATACTAAATGACGATTTTAGGTAATGTGCCGCTTTAACGGAACATACAATTACCGATTTTACGCCCATATACTTGACTAAAGGAGTTAAAGATGGACATACGTCCTTTATCATCTCCACTCTTGCCTTCTTAAATATCGGTATCAGGTTCCTTTTTCCAATCTCCTTGAGTACCCTCCTAGATGTAAAGAGGTAAACGGGTTTTTTAAAGACCTTTCCTTTTATTTGGGATGCGAGCCATACAGCTTCATTTAGGGCTGTCTCTTATACACATCTCCGAGCCCACGAGACCTCTCTACATCTCGTATGCCGTCTTCTGCTTGAA
>CALBHZ010000286.1 GCA_937892815.1 uncultured archaeon
AATGATACGGCGACCACCGAGATCTACACCGTCTAATTCGTCGGCAGCGTCAGATGTGTATAAGAGACAGTCTCCACATATTCTCATTCCACTTACACATTCCTCATATACCCTTTCAACTAGCTTATCATCATCAACAAAGTGATATAAGTAAAGCTCGTATACGGAACATTTCCAAGGTTCCCCTCCTAACTCCTTTTGCTCCTTCACGGTAGCTCTGCCTCCTGTAAAGGCATTCATTATCTTCTTTACCACCTCGTCTAAATCATCCGATAAAGTAATCATACTGTATGGGTCTCTCTTCGACATTTTGTAATCTCCTTTTAAAGATCTAACTAGCTTATGATATACGGAAGAAGGCTCAACGAACTTGAAGTCTCTTCTATGTTTAGAAGCTATATCTCTTGTTAATCGTATATGAGGATCTTGATCTGCGCCAACAGGTACCAGAACGGGTTTAGGACCTCCAAATATCTTGGTCTGAGGAACAAGGATATCGCCGGCCTGAATTAAAGCTGAAAAGTAAAGGCCTGGAGGCCTTTTTCCATATATCGCCTCTAACATGCTCATCGTAACATCTCTAGAGAAGATAAAGGCGAGATCCTGAACTGCGAGCGCATCCGATTGTTTATATACGATCGCCCTGTTCGGATCAAGCCCTAAGGTAATTATGTCGGCTACGTTAATTATAGCCATCTCGGAGCTCTCCTTTAGTGGAATCCCATTATCTGCATATGCCTCAAGATCAGCTATAGAGTAAAAGACATAGGCTTTATTGCTTATACGTTGAAAGTAGATCATTTGTTCGGCTGTGATCTTGCTTCCTAAATGGAAGACGCCCGTAGGCTTTATACCCGACATGATAGCGACCTCTTCTCCCTTAAGAGCTGCATTGAGAAATAAATCCAGATCCCTATGACCAAAAACTATTCTCCTTCGGATGTATTTATTATCTTTTAGCGTATTTCTCAGATCCTCACTTACGGAACTTACGCCAAACTCCTTACATAATCGATCGTAATCCTTTATGTCGCTTACTCCCCAAGGATCGATCTTCAAATTTTTCCCTCCCCTCTTAGTTCGTCTTTATTAAAGCTTTTTAACATCCTTCCTGATTGATCCACCTCTCCTTTTCTTATCCTAGTAGACGATATAGGTAGGCCATCTTCAGCTAAAACAAACGGAACTATATAGAGATCTAGGTGATTAAGTCCCTTTCTTTCCCTTATTTCGCAAGCCTCTAATCCTCTAGCTAAGGTTTCAGGACTTACTACTAAGGCTACGATTTCGTTGTCTTCTATAATAGGACCAAAGGGGTCGTTTAATGGAATTATACTGAAACTCTTACCTAGATATTTCCTTTCGATATATTCCCTTATTTTCTTTATTCTAAGTTCAAAGGGCTCGATATCGGCCTTTCCTAGCTTTTTAGCAAAACTATCGGTTGTAACTCCTATAATTACATGATAACGTTCCTTAAATGCCCTATCTATAAGCTTCATGTGTCCCTTGTGGAAATGATCGAACGTTCCTCCTAAAGCGATCTTTCTCAAATTTTTCTACAAAAGATAAAATAAGATATGTTTTTATGCTTTTTCGTAGAATGAGTCCTGAGGAAGCATACGTTAAAGCCGGCAGAATAGCTAAGGAAGTTGTTGAAAGGGGAGTTAAACGGATTGAGGAAGAAGCGTATATCCTAGAGATATGTGAGAAAGTAGAGGATGATATAATAGGGTTTGGAGGTAAACCGGCCTTTCCTTGCAATGTTTCTCAAAATGAAGAAGCGGCTCACTACACGGCTGCTCCGTTTGATAAGAAGAAGATAGAAAGGGGAGCGTTGGTAAAGCTGGATATAGGAGTTCATGTGGAGGGCTTTATCGCAGACGTAGCAATTACAATAGGATTGAGCAAGAGGTGGGACAACTTAGTAAATGCGGCTAGAGAGACGCTGAAATACGCTCTTATGAAAGTAGAGCCCGGTTTAAGCTTTTCAACGTTTGGAGGATATGTTGAAGACAAGGCTAGATCGTTAGGCTATATTACGATAGAAAATCTTGCGGGACATCGATTAGGTCCCTACATATTACATGCTGGAGAATCCGTACCTAATAGAAGGACTCTAACTTCCTCATCCTTTAAAGTAAAAGAGGCCTATGCAATAGAACCCTTTATAGTAGAGTTAGGCGCCGATGCTGTGGTTATTGGAAAGGGTAAGAGCAATATCTACAGGTTATCAAGCTTCAAGAAAATTAAAGATAAGAAGATGGGGAGAATAGTGCTTGAGTTATGGAGTAAATATAGGGGGCTTCCCTTTGCCTCTAGATGGATAGTTAACGAATACGGAGAGGACGGGTTAAAAATTCTAGATCAACTGGTTAAGAAGGGAATCGTCCATAGTTACCCGGTCTTAGTGGAGGCAAGTAATGCTCCAGTCGCTCAATTTGAACACACGATTTTGATAAAGGAGGACCGGATTATTGTAACTACGGCTTAAACGGTTCGGCATATATTAGCTTGATGTACATAGGAATATTGCATTTAGGACATTTTCCGCTTTGTTTTAAAACGTAGTCTCCTTGCTGAAATTTCCTTTTATTTTTAAGTCCGCACCTAGGACATTCTTCAATTGAGACGATGTTTTCCCTTCTCTCTAGTTCTTCCATGATAGAATCCACCTACTGCGATATTCCTAGCGTATTGCCAACTCCTATTATTATCGCTTTTCCTCCATAGGGTACTTTGTTCTCCACTATCCTAAGTACAGCTTCCTTTACCTCATCAACGGACTCAGCTATCTCCTTTTTCATTATCGATATCGCCTCTATTATTGATTCCTTAATTATAATGGCATAAAGAGGGATCCCATACTTATGCGCTATTTCTTCAATCTTAAACTTCTCAACTCCTAAACCACCTATGGCAGCCCCTATTCCCTCAGCAACTTCCCCCGTTTTTTCTCCCTCTAGCTTAAGAGCCGCATCTATCATTATTATCGTCGAAGCGTCGGAATAGTGGCCGTTTAGTAAATTTATCAACGCTTCATCTACCTTGCCAACGGAACCTTGAGGTCCTTCGGCTTTAATCAAGGCCAGCTTTCTACCTTTATATTCAAGCTCAGCCATTACCGTCTCCCTTGCTATTTTTACTTTCTTTACATCTTTCATCAAATGTGAGACGACTAAAGGACCTACGCCATCGCCCAACGGCTGACCTTCTTCAAGAGCTTTCATGGCTGAAACTAACGCTTCAGCTTGTCTTAATAGTGTAGGGAGTATCATTTGAAGCTGAGCTAGAATATAAACGTTAGAAGACTTCTTGCCTAAAATGTAAAAGTGTCTTACGACCTTGTAAATGGAGTTTAAAGCAGCTGCAACCTCTACCATATTTAAAGCACAGCTTCTTTCTATTTCAGTAGAATCTCTAGGAAGCAACCTCGCTACCTCCTCTTTTAACTGTATATCTTGTGTAGTAAGTACATGATCGAGCTTTTTAACGATTCCTACTGGATCCAAGTCGACGGGCAATATCGTTACAAACTCTATTAATTCTTCGAACCTAGCCCTTCCTTCAGCAGTAGTTCCCTTTTTTTGTACGTAATTTAACATTGTTACCCTTGCCTTATCCCTAAACATTTTTAACTTATTCAGATACCTAGATACTTCACCTAAGATTGTCCATGCTTGAATTTTCTGTCCATAAACTATTAGGATGATAAAGGGTATCCATATTATGACTAGTTGGAGTATGGGAGGGAACTGGTTATCGCCAAAGGGAAGCCATAGAAGCGCCATTATCATTTCGCCTTTCGAAAATCCTCATAATAAAGGTTTTGGAAGGGCGCCGGCACCGCTGCTTCGCGAGGGCTCCCGCACCTCACTAACACAGCGGCGACGACGGGTTTCACTTCCGGGTTCGGAATGAGACCGGGTGGGCCCCCGTCGCTATGGCCGGCTATTCTAGACCCTACAATAGACCTCTATTTAATCTTTTATTTACCGTCTCAAATCTATGCGTAAGATTTTTGAATGAATTCCTACATAGAGGTAGTAGTTGATGGGGGCGTCGTCTAGCAAGGCAGGACGGCAGGCTCCAGAAGGTTCAACAGGTTCGCTGACTAAAGGATGATGTGCTTCTGGAGCGCCTGGAGGAACCTGTTGGTCGTGGGTTCAAATCCCACCGCCCCCATCACATTTTAATTTATGCGGGTTTCTAACAGTTCAGCTCCTTAATAGCTTTCGCTATAGCTGGTGCTACACTAACTTTCGTCGTAGGATTCGGTACGGTATCTGAGCTCACTATCGCCTTTATATTCATCTTTAAAATCTTCATTAACGCATTATTTACGAATAATCCATGAGTACAAGCGACGGTTATCGATCTTACATCCATTTTCCTTAACAACTTTATTGCCTCAATCATCGTCCCTCCAGTACTTATTATATCATCTACTAAAAGGACATCCCTTCCCTTTAAGTTAAGAGGTTTACTGATAGTAACCTCAACTTCAGAAGGGCTTATTCTCCTTTTAGTTAAAGCCCCGTAATCGCTCGCATTTATCGCTTCAGCAGCTAATTTCGCCCATCCCTCAGACTCCACATCCGGTCCTATAACGATGACGTCTTCTCCTACTAGTCCTTGACTCCTAGCAAAAGAGGAAAGATACGGCATTGCACTAACGTCTATTACTTTGCCGCCAAATATTCGCTCAAAGTTAATTACCCGATGTCTATGAGCATCTACTGTAATTAACGTTTTTATACCAACCCCCTTTAGCAGCTTAGTAACGGTGACGAGGCTGATAGCCTCTCCGGGTTTAAACCTCTCATCCTGCCTTGCATATGGGAAGTAGGCAAAGACAAGTGAAACATGCTTCGATCCTAGATCGTTTAGCGCATCGGCAATTAGCAGGGTTTCTATCAAGTACTCATCTGGCTTTAACGCTCCTGATTGAACGATTATCGCATGTTTACCAACGACGTCACAGTTTATCCTTACGTATTTTTCTCCATCCGGAAATTTTTTTATTTCCATATCTGCTAGAGGAATACTCAGCTCTCGCGCTACTCTATAAGCTAAAAGGCTGTTTGAAGAACCTGAAATTATTATCTTTTCAGACATCTCTCCATAAGTTCATACATTTCGAAATATATATGTATATTGTTCTATTCTCTGCTCAATTTATGGCTTATCTCTGCCTTTCTTGGGCTTCAATCAAATCCTCAC
>CALBHZ010000287.1 GCA_937892815.1 uncultured archaeon
ACAGGCTTCTTCATATTTACACCTGCTTCTGGGGATTCTCTTTGCCCTCTTTTAAGGCTTCCTTAGGGAAGAGTGACGCTAGCTTTAACTTCAGCTTATTTATATCGTGTGGCAAACCGAAATAAGAGGAGAAAAAGGGAGTAGTGCCATATAGCTTCTGCCTCCCCTGTTCCGATACCTTTTCTATAAATCCTAAGGCTTCTAAAAGCTTGATATGGCTATATACTCTGGTTCCCCTTTTGGCGGCAAGAGCTAGAGCTGATATCGGTTGATAAAAGGCTATCATCGTTAAGGTCTTCATTACGCTTTTAGGAAGTAAAGGTTTAGATGAGAACTTTTTCGCTACTTTTACGTACTCGGGTTTAACCTGTACTACGAATTTTTTATTCTCTAATTCAATAACCTCTATAGCCTTTAAACATGAATTTATCCTCTCCATGACTTTCTTAACTATCTGATAAGCCCTTCTTAGAGAAGTAGTACCGGCTGCTTTTGCTATTTCCTCTAAAGATAGAGGCCTTCCCGATGCGTAAAGGGCCGCTTCCACCCTCGCCTCTTCATCTTTCATCTCTCAACCCCCACTATCAGTATATCGTCTTCTCCTCTCTGAACTAAAACGACCCTTCCTCTCTGAGCAAGATAGAGTAGAGCTAGAAAATAACGAACAACTTCTAATATATCTTTTTTATCTTTCACCAGTCTCTGAAAGCTTACCTCAGCTTCTCTATCTAATATATCAAGGATGTATTCCTCTATTGGCCTTAACATTTTGAGAAAAGACTCCTGATCGAAGACAGGGAATTCTTCGTAAGACCTTATTACTGGAGGCCTTTCCTTTCTTTCTTCCCTTTCTATTTCCAACAACAAAGCCTCAAAAGCCTCCAATAATTCATCTATATCGCTTGCGTGGATATCTACTCTAAAGGGCATGTAGAGCGGAGATACGGGGGTGCTAATATCTACCTCCTTTTTAACTACAACCCTCCTCTTCTCCTCGTAAAATAGGTGTTCGACCTTTAGTTTATACAGTATACTTGAAGTAAGCAAAGCTAAGCCGCTAAGCTTGTAGTCTAGAAGGGGTTTAGATTTAAGGAACTTATAAAATTCGTTAAGGAGGAGGTATATGCTAATATCCCATGGTTTCCTCCTTTTTAAAGCATCTGGATTGAGCAGGATTTTAATGGCATCTATTTTTCCATCCTTCATGCCTTTATCCCCTCTAGCCTATATTTAACTACATTGCTAACTCCCTCTCTTGCGTAAACGCCAATTAAGTTATGAGCCTTAGAAACTAGAAGATCCCTAAGCGAGATAGCTATAATTTGGGTGCTCTCCGACCAATCTCTTAAGAATTCTCCTAATTTCTCGGCGTAAATGGGATCCAAAGACTGATCTATTTCATCTAATAGGTAAAATGGACTAGGATAAGCTGCTTGAAGAGCTAATAGGAAGGACAGGGCCGATACCGTCTTTTCCCCTCCGCTAACCGAGCTTGCCTCCCTTGCGCTCTTTCCGGGAAACTTCACCATTAGGAAAACGCCTCCTGAGAACGGGTCCTCCGGATTTTCCAGCTCCAGCCAAGCTTCTCCTCCCGTGATCTTTCCGAAAATATTTCTTATTTCTCTATCGATTTTTTCAAAAGCCGCCATAAAGGTCCTCTTCTTCTCAGCTTCTACTTCCTCAATAAACTTCACAATAGCATTTCTATCTTTTTCGAGTTCCCCTCTTCTAACGGAAGCTAGCTTGTAGGAAGTGTAGGCCTCTTTGTAATTTTGTTTAGCGAGTTGATTTACTGAGCCATATAAAGTTGAAAGTTCGGCTTCTAAATCCGATAATATCGTAGGTATTTCTGAATGGTACTCAGGTATCACATCTATCCTTAACTCCTCTAACCTCCTACTTTTATCCTCTATATCCTTTTTGAGGATCTCTAAATCCGATAATATCTTCATCTTCTCTCTTTCTAACCTCCACTTACCATCCATTAGCTTCTTCTCTCTCTTCTTCTCTCTTTCAAGCTCCTCTTCTATCTGACTTAAGGTAG
>CALBHZ010000288.1 GCA_937892815.1 uncultured archaeon
CCCCACATGCAGATAATGTTGCCGCCAGTCTTTTAGGAGGCTTTATCGTAATAACTTCGATTAAGCCTTTCAAAGCAATTAGTTTATCCAGCCCTAAAGACTTCAAATTCTTAATCGTAATCCCTAACGTTAAATTTGGGAGAAGGAAAACGGAAAGGGCGAGAAAAGTCCTTCCTAAATACGTCTCCTTTCAAAAGCTCGTTAAGCAATCGTCATCGCTCGCTAAACTGATCATCGGATTCTTAAAGGAAGACGGAGAAATGGTAGGAGAGGCCATGTCATCGGAGCTTATAGTAGAGAGCCTGAGGGAGAAAGCGGGGTTAATACCCTTGTACAGAGAGGTTAGAGAGGTCGCCTTCAAGAATAAGGCTCTAGGAGTATGCGTTAGCGGAGCCGGTCCTAGCATCTTAATATTGTGTAAAGAGTATAGTAAGAAGTTAGAGGATGAACTAAAGAAGTTGTACAATGAAGAGAAGATAGAGGTGGAAATAAAGAGAGCGAAGGTCGCACCGGGCGCTCATATAATTTGAGCAACCAATTCCTCTAAGCTCGATATCACATCCCCTCCCTTCCTATCGGTTGCCTCTCGATTTAAGAGTAAAGATCTCCAACCGGCTACTCTAGGATTTATAAAATCTTGGACGAAATCATCTCCGATATGTAATATTTTCCTATTGTCCATTTCCTTTCCTATCTTCTTGTAAACTTCAGGCGTTTTAGATATGACCCCTAAGTCCGTAACGGTCGAAAAAACCTTATCAATTCTTATTTTTTCATGTTCTAAAAAAGTTTCAATAAACTCTCTAGACGCATTAGAAACAATTATCGTAGTAAACTTCGACGTTATTTTTGGAAGAGCCTTTCTCACATCTTCAAAGACTTTTAAATACCGTAAGCTTTCTTTTAAAAGTTCTTCGATGCTTACCTTAAGTTTAAACCTATCTAGCCAGTACCTAGGCAAGTACCATCTTAAATCCTTCATTCCTATTTTATCGTACTCAGATAAAACGAACTCCTTTGCCTCCTCTAGCGAAATTCCCTTTTCCTTAGCGTGATGTCTAGGAATCGCTTCATTCCAAAAGTAATCTATCATATCCATGGTAACTAAGGTGCCGGCGAAATCTAGACTTATTACATCTACTTCTTCCATTTTTCTAAAAGCACCTCAATCGCACCATCGATTATCTTCTTGACTTCCTTAAGCTTTACTTCCATTAACTTAATAACCTCACTATGGCTAATTCGTTTTTGCATTCCTGCAGCGTAATTTGTAACTACGCATAATGAAGCGTACTTAATTCCTACCTCTTTCGCTAAAACTACCTCGGGTACGCCCGTCATTCCAACAATAGTTCCTCCTAGCCTTCTAAACATCCTTATCTCAGCTGGAGTTTCATACCTCGGTCCTTCCGTAGCTACATATACTCCTCTTTCGACGATGTTCAAGTTAAGTTTTTTAGCCGATTTAATAATAGCTCTTCTAACTTCCTCATCATATGGTTTAGTCATATCTGTATGCACTACTTTATCATCGTAAAATGTGAAGCTCCTGCTTTTGGTAAAGTCCAAGAAATCGTGCGGTATGACAAAGCTTCCAGGCTTTACATTTCTAATGAGCGAGCCAACAGCATTAGTAGCTATTATCCCCCTAGTTCCCATCTCCTTTAGCGCCCATATATTTGCTTTGTAATTTATCATATGAGGAGGTACTTTATGTCCTCTCCCATGTCTCAAAAGGAGGTAGACATCCTCCTTTAACAGGTAAACAGTAGCTTTACCAAATGGCGTGTTAATGTCTAGCTCCTCCTTTCTCCTGTAAAGCGCCTCTGTACCGCTCCCTCCTACAATAGCGATCATACCATTTTAGCTCTTAATGGATCTCTTTAACCTTTATTATAATATTTATATGCGAATATCTAAGGGCTTATG
>CALBHZ010000289.1 GCA_937892815.1 uncultured archaeon
ATACGATATGTAGAGAGGTCTCGTGGGCTCGGAGATGTGTATAAGAGACAGCAATTACCCATCCTTTTCATAGATGAGTAATATATAGCTTATTGCTCATTTAGTACAAAAGCTTATAGTGCGACCTAGCGTCATTTAAGATCATGAGTAAGAGCGTAACTGATAGGCTTGCCGAGTACGTATTTGAAGCGAAATTTAACGAGATGCCGAGAGATGTAATCGAGAAGGCTAAAGAACTAATCTTAGATGATGTAGGGAACGCGCTTGGAGGATTTCCTATTAGAGGAAGTAAGATATTACTGAAGTGGGCTAGAACGTTAAGTTGTAAGCCGGAATCAACGATTATTGGAGATGGTTCCAAAACCCTTTCATGTATAGCAGCTGGCTTAAACTCGTACATGGCTTGGGCGACCGACTTTATGGAAACGTACAGAAACTTAGGACATCCAGGAAGCAATATAGTTCAGACCGCCTTATCCTTAGGGGAAAGGGAAGGGATAAGCGGCAAAGACGTACTAACGGCCGTAATCGTCGCTTATGAAGTGACCTCTCGTATAATAAACGCTACCATACCTACTCCTAAGTTCAGAAGGAGAGTATGGAACATGAGCTGGCATGTAATAGGATCGGTAGTAGCCGCGTCGAAGATATTGGAGCTTAACGTAGCGGAGATAGAGAACGCTTTTGGTATAGGAATCGGAAATGCGCCTACATATAACTTACATAAGCTTCTTTATGTACCCGCGTCAATGGCAAAGGGAGCCAATTTCATACATTGTTTTATCGGTATTATCTCAGCGGAATTAGCGAAGATGGGCTTTACGGGACATCACGATATTTTAGATGGCGACTACGGATACTGGTCTACGATATCCGATGTAAATAGAGAGGAAGAGTATACGAAGGGTTTGGGAAAGGAATACAACTTATTGAAATACGTCTCGTTTAAACCCTGGTCTACATGTAGGTGGGCTCAACCTGGAGTGGAATCCCTCCTCAAGATAATGAAGGAAAACAACTTAACGGTAAACGACGTCGAGAAGGTAGTCTATTGTGCTCATGAAAAGGTTACGTCCTTCCCCTACAATAATACGGATCCCAAGACTCCGGAGGATGCGTATTGGAGCGTTCCATGGGCGTTTGCAAACGCCGCCTTAGGATATCCTCCAGGTCCTAGCTGGTATTCGGATGAAAGGTTTGAGGATAAAAGGTTAAAGGAGTTCATGAAGAAAGTAGAGCTGAGAACGTACAGACCTGCCGTTACCGCTTTTTCAAAAGATCCACAAAAGTCCGTTACGCTTTTAATAGTGAAGACTAAAGAGAAAACGTATAAAGAAAGGACGGAATATTGCAAAGGAGATCCTCAAAGACCTATGACTAGAGATGAGCTCGTTTCCAAGTTCAAATCCCAAGCATCCCAAGTTATAGATAGTGAGAAAGTTGAGGAGAATGTGAGAATCATAGAGTGGATTGAAGATTTGGATAACGTTAAAGAGCTCTTCGATCTGCTATATTGAAAAAACTTATTATCTTTAATATAAGGTGACGATTCGTGAGAATAGCCGAAGAACTCCGCAAGGTAATTGGTAAAGATAGCGTAATAGACGAT
>CALBHZ010000290.1 GCA_937892815.1 uncultured archaeon
TCGCTATTACCCCTATCTTCATCACTCCTGCTTTTCTTTATTTCTAATTCTATATCGTGTTTTAATGCTTCAGCTGGAAGTCCCTTAATTCTGTAAAGCTTCTCTAATTCTTTTTCGGGTAAGAACGGCTCGTATATCGGCAATGGATTATCTTCAGTTCCCACGTCTTTAAACAAAGTAGGAACTTGGTTCCAGCTTTCGTAAGTTAATCCGTATTCGTCGAACTGATCCCAGGCGGTCATATCTGGCATTTCAGCTCCAGTAGGAGGAACTACTGGCCTCACGACCTTAACTAAGCTATCCAGCAGGTTAACCCATAGGAACCAGAAGTACGGCTTAGATCTTATCTCGCTTCTATTCAGAAAGGTCTCAACCACGTTTATGTCTACGCTTTTAGGAGGAATTCTCTCTAGAACCGCCTCTATATCCCTCTTCTCCCCTAAATACGATGCAAATATATGGCTAACCTGAGATCTGGTTCCAGCTGCTACATAATAAGGACGTTGAGTCGATACGAACGTACTAATCGCTAAACCTCTAGCTCCTCTCATAAATATCTCGGTTTGCTCAGCGGATCTAGCGTACACCCTCCCGTACCTCATGCTTATCCTGGAAGCAGCTCCCAAGTAGGCTTCATCTATTTGAACGAATACTGGATTCTCCTTATTGCTCATCCTCCATAAGGCAAAGCTCTTCAAAAGGGTAGTGAACACCGTAGCCGTCTTCCTCTCTGAATGAAACCTCAAGGTAACTAACCTTCCAGGCCTACATATCCTGTTCCAGGGTAAGTGGAAAGCTGCTAGATCCTTAACGTACACTATTCGATCGATCTTGGTAGGCTTGGTAGTTAGCTCATCTAGATCCTTCCTGGATCTAACGATCATCAATGAAATAACGTCTGGATCTTTAAGCTGCTTCCTTATCTCATCATGAGTTAGATTAGGCCTTTTAACCACTAAGCCTCTAGGCTGCATTTGCAAGAACTTCAGATCTTCAATAGCTGGATGGTTTCGATGTAGAGGTAGGGCCATTAGCTGACCCTGCATCCTATCGTCTACGTCTACTTCAAGCCTTAACCCGAAGTTCCCCCTCTCTAACATGTACAAGGCTAACGAATTGAGCAGAGTGGTCTTGCCAGATCCAGTAGTAGCTAAGATAGCGCATATTAAGGGCCTATTTGCTTCAGATCTCCAGGGAAACCTAGGATTATGCAGGTTTACCGTTCCGCTAGTTAGAGGTATGCCAGTAGCCCAAGCCCTCCTCTCAACTACTAAAAACGGAGCTGGTAGCCTCTTATCTACGTCCTTTAGGTACTCTCTAGGTAAATTATACTCGATATGCTTAGCTTCTTCGCTTTCGGTTAAAGCTCTAATGTGAGGCTCGAGCAAGGCCCTTACCTTTTCGTTAAGCCTCGAGAACAGTATTTCGTATTTCATGAACATGGCTACGTAGTAGTTGCGCTTGATTATAGGGCCGTGCTTAGCTAGCCATAGGTAGTTCTCGTGTAGCAGAGATAGCTTAAGCAGCTTTACGCTTTCCTTTAATCCAACTCCAGTTAAGAGGCTGTATATACATGAGATTATTGCGTTTTGGTAGTTTGGCTGCTCGCTTCCAGATCCTAAAATAGTTCCAGTCGATCTGTAGATTACGGTATCTATGACCTGGGGATTCATTAAAGTGTGTATAGGAACTCCGAAGGCGTCCTCTATCACCGCTTTAGCTCTGTAGAGGAATACGATCAGCTCTTTCAACATCTGATACTTGAGCTGGAAGAAAAGCTTAACCGAGTCTTCGAAGGTTAGCCTAGGCCTTATCCCTAAGCTCCTTAAGGCATCGGCTCTTATCAGGTAAGGTATTTTATGCGAGTATAGATCTCTCACTACTTCAAACTTCTCATATGCGAATAAGGGGTTGGGGAGGCCGAGATCTAAAGCTAGCATGCTTGCAGCTTTGAAGGCGTCGTCTAGCTGATTGCTTAGCAGCTTTGAGATTACGTTCTCGAATCCGTATATTGCCTCTATCTTAACCTCAGCTGGTTGCATACTTCCTCACGGGAAGCTCCCTTATCTCGGCCGTAGCCAATGCCTTCATCATGCTTTCGTACTTAGATTCAAGCTCGGCTATCCTCATGTTATACGCTGCGTTTACGAAGGTTACGATATCTGCGCATATGTTGGTAGCGTAGGAGACAAATTCGAGGACGCTCTGCTGCTCCCTCACCCTTTCCTCCTCGGTATCCTGGAACATGATCAAGTAGTACCTGCTCCTGTATTCGGACCAGATGGCATCCAGTCGTCTAATTATATCCTGGCCGTACTGTATTAACGACTTAAGCTCCGTAGCTTGAGCTGGCTTCCTTTCCTCTTTCTTCTTCCTCTTAACTAAGCTAATTAGCCTCTGCTTTATCCCCTTCTTTTCCTCCTCTACTACAGTAGGAACCGCTTCTTCCTTCTCTTCCCTTCCAGTAAAGGAAACTGGAGCGCTTACCTCGGCCTTCCTTATCGACATCTCGAAGGCGATTAGCCTCTGGACCAAGGGAGTAACTATGTTCTGAACGTCGTATAGCAGCTTGTAGTATCGATTCCAGTCCTTAAACAGCCGATCTGAAGTTAGGAACTCTATGAATTCGTCTACCTTCTTCTTAGCGTCTTCTTTCTCCTTCTCTATTTCCTCTATTTCTCCTCTTATCGATGATAGGAAGTCCTCTATGCTGCTCATTTAGGATCTACCCATAAGCGCAAAGAAGAACACGGCTCCCAAGATCGATCCTACAATGCTTGCCGTGAAGATATCCATTGTTATGAACTGAGGGATTAAGGATCCTCCCAGTATCTGGCCTCCTATTATGCAGAACAGCAGCTCGTAGTACTTAGCTTGAGTAGGCTTTGCCTTAGCTAGCTTAGCCTCTTCTTCGGTTGGAGGCTCTAATATCTTCGATCTCGCAGCTCTTCTGGCTATATCGGTTTCCTTAGCCATTTCGGATAGCTGTCTCTCTGTCTCCTTAAGCCTCC
>CALBHZ010000291.1 GCA_937892815.1 uncultured archaeon
TCAAAGACCACTTCGTGTCCTTCGAGCCTGTCATCTCCTATGAGGTCTCTACGCTCGAAAATCACCCTGTCAATCCCGAAGGTATCCCTTAGCCATGATGGAGCATTACTTACTTCAGCCCTAACTACGGGCTTCGGTAATTCTTCCTTCTTTTCTTCGGTTTTGTTTAGGGTTTCCTTAAGGGTTTTCTGCTTTCTCTCACTCATAACCTATCACCCTTCACTTTCTTGGTGTTATTGCTTTGACCTTGATGTATCCTTCCTCATAGGCTATAGCGTACACTACGAATCCTTCCCTCTCTAGCTCCCTTATGAGGGTTAGCAGTAAGGTACATGATACTGAAGGCTCTACGGTCAATCCCTTAGACGCGGCTAACCCCACTTCCGCGAAGTACTCTGAAGCCCTTACCATAGTTAGGTAGTCCCCGGCGCTTAGGCGCTTCCTTACCTCTTTCACTATCGAAGCTACCTTATCGACATACTTGCTCACTTCTGTTAGGTTAAATTCGGTTTGGATTTGGGAATCGGGTTTTGGGGTTTGGGACTCGGACATAGGGGTATCCCCGTTAAATATGGAAAGGGGAAATAAAAGGGTTTCGGTTTTGAAAGTTTAAGCAGGTTTCACTAGGGTTTAAGAATTTTAAAAAAGGTTTTTTATATACCTTATATATATTATATATAAAAAAAGCCGCGCTTCAGTCGATCGTTACGTAAAGGCGATCTTCCGAGACCTTGATACCCCACTTCGGGTAGCCGGATTGAGTCAATAGTTGTGCTACCTGTCTTACCTCTACCTGAGGTAGCGCCCTGAATTCTTCATCCTCATAAATTACGTCTATGTCTACGGTTAATCTCCTACCGGTACTGGTAATGGTTACCTTAAAGTCTGAAGCCCTAAACCTTCTCTTAAGCTCTTGTACTGCTTGTACCAGAGTCCTTATTTCCTCTAAACCTATAAATCGGAATTGAGGCATTTGTTACACCCGGTTTTAGAAATCCTTTAGATTTTATAAAACTTAATTATTTTTATATATACCTTATATATAATATATAAAAAAGCGCGCTTAAGCCCATCATTCTTCGGTTTCTTCCTCCCAAAGGTAGCGGTAAGGATCCTTAACGAAGCGCCCGGTCTCCATAGATCTCCATCTCTTAACGTCTGGATCGTACATGATTACTTCGCCTGTCTCTAGCCAGTACCTTTCCGCCCAGTATTCTTCTGAGGCGTAGAACCATTCTTCAACGTTGTCGGCGGCTTCCTTATATCCTCTTTCATCAAGTATCTCTATGAGCTTATGTAATGATTCGGTATCGAAGTACTCATAGATTGATCTACCCATCTCCTGTAATTCCTTGTATAGTTCCGGTTCCTCTTCCGCTATTTCGCCGCTTATGTCTTTAGGTATCATGGGCATATAACCCACCTTCCGAAACTAGCTTGGGTTCTGAGTCTGTTAAGGTTTCAAGTAGCTCTACCCGGCGTAAATAACGCCTGTACACTCTTTTATAGTCGGGTTCAGTTCTGAAAATCTTAAGTATCAATTCCTGAGTTAAGGGCTTCATTCTCCTACGTCTAGCCTCTAGAAACTTAATGATCTTCATTTGCGGTATTGCGTTCTTACCTATCCTCAGTAAAGCCCTCACTAATTCGCCGCCCTGAATACCGTAGAACCCCTTAAGCCTTACCGCCGTCTCGAAGATGTAGAACTTACTACGTATAAAGGTAGCCCTTCCCGGCTTCGCTACCCCTTCAAGCTTTAGCTGTCCTAGATCGCTTCCGCATAAGTGGTCAAGGTTGTAGGCGGCTATGACTGAGTCGGTATCGCAATAGTAGAGCTTCTTAGGCGGTACCTTCATTAAGTATTCATGAAGCTTCAGTCTAGCGTAAGCCGTTACGTAAGCCGCCCATACGAAGTTCTGATAGAACCTATCCCGCTTCTTTTGCTTCCTTAATTCCTCAGTTACGGTGTCTCCTAACACTACTAGCCATTTACCGTCCTTCCATTCGCCGAATTTACCGTATAGGGAATTCATTAGTAGCTTGTAGAACTTGTAGAGTACTTCATTCTTACCTTTGTACTCTAGGCGTTTATTGTACATATCCTTGATGAAGTCTTGGAAGGGGTAGAACCATAGCTTGTACTCGAAGGCTTCAAGGACTTCCTCAATCTTCCCGAAGCCGCGTTCTTCAACATACCTTAGCTCCGGGTATGTAAACCAATCAACTATTGAGCCTTCCGGGAATATCAAGCGCTCATATTTATCTTCGCAAACTCGCTTAACCCCTAAAGGCGGTACTTCCGCTTCTACCTTCACTTTAACTAGCGCTATCCCTTCGAAGTCAAGGTTTACTGAAGCCTTGTGAGTGAAGCGCCCTAGCTTGTTGGTATTGACTATCGGGAATCTATTACTATACATGACGTAGGGGTATAAGGAGTTTACATCGTAGTAACGTACTTCCTCATCGTTAGTACCCCTCTTGAAAACTTCGACTCTCCCGCCTCGGTAAGCCTTCTTGATTTTCGCCTTGATGGGATCAGGGTATGACGGGAAGCTAAAGAGGGTGTCTACGTATTGCTTGTTGATTCTTCGCTTTGGTACGTATTCCTCAAAGAACTTATGAACCGCTATCGAGCCAATAGTACCTCTTGGTCTCTTTATCTGATCCATTAGGAATTTCCCGGCGTAGAAGCATATCTTAGCGTCCTGTATAGCGTAAGCCTCAAAGAGTTTCCTTACTTCTTCGTTCTTCTCTATGAGTTCTTTAAGTTGTTTAGAACCGAGTAGCGGCGGCTTCTGTAATTTCTCTACCCCTACGATCTTCCCTAGCTTGGCTAGGCTTCCTGTCATAAAGATGTTTTTAAGGTCTAGGAATCTTACGGTATGTTTCTGAAATGTTAGCTTAGCCGATATTGTCCTTCCGCTAGTGTTGAAGATCTTAAGGCTTACCTTACCTTCCTC
>CALBHZ010000292.1 GCA_937892815.1 uncultured archaeon
AAAAAGCTATTGACGTCTTTCGCCTTTTCCCTTTTTACTAAATGTATCGTACATCCACCTCCTCCCGCTCCCGTAAGCTTACTTCCGAAACAAAAAGGTCTGCTCCCATATACGATCCTATCGAGAATGGAATTCGAGGCTCCTATTATTCTTAGCATTTCATGGTTCATGTTCATTAAATATCCTATCTTTTCCATCTCTCCTCTTTCAAGGTATTTCGCAAGATCAACGGATATTGCAGATGCAATTTCCACCATCTTTGAAAAGAGTCTGTAATTCTTGGAGGCAAAGGAGGCGGCTCTTCTTATCATCTCCCCTGTGCTTCTTCGCAAACCTGTATTACACAACATAAATTCTATGTTCTTACCTAAGCAGACCTTCTTTCTATACCCTTTTTTGAAGAGAAGGAACCCTCCAAATAGAGAAATCGCTACATCGATCCCCGATGGTTTTTCATGAATTAGCTTTTCTCCTCTCATTGCTGCTTCATAAATCTCATCGCTTTTCATTTTCAGTTCTAGAAGCTCGTCTATTGCTTTAACAGCTGCTACGTTGACGGCAGCTGAAGAACCTAAGCCAGCGGATAGAGGTATATCGCTTTTTATTTTCAGCACGACCTTTTCTCCCTTTATTAAGGGGGCTATGGAGATGGCGATCGGCCTTAAAACGTGAGATGTTTGATCTATAGGTTCCTTAATCCCTAAATCTTCACTAACGATGTATGGTTCTTTATGGAACTCCGCAGTAACGGTTACGTATAGATCTATTGAGGAAGCTACGGCGAAACTACCATAAACAACGAAATGTTCTCCAGCTAATATAATCTTTCCAGGAGCACGGGCAACGGCTTTCAATATTACCTGTAGAACGCTATAGAACCATATCCGACCACTGCAGATAAATCTCCAGTAACATCGCCACTTGTTGCGTACTTCAAAAGCTTTGCATTTTTGGCTCCTAATTGTTTTACCGCAACCATTACCGCTGCCACAGGCCCATATCCACACATCGAAATATCACGTTTTTCAATAACTCTGTATAATTCTGAGATATCCAGACTTAATATTGCCTTAATAGCTTCAGAATCTTTACGTTTAGCATCTTCATGAGGCTCGTAATGCGTAAAATCTGTAGAAGCAATTAAGGCTACATTTCTATCCCTCAAAAGCTTGGCGAGTACGTCTCCCAGTTCTAAAGCGGTGTTTATGTCCTGTAGGGCCATTGAAATGGGAAGTACTTTAAATGAATGATCTATTGAATATTGGAGGAATGGAATTTGAACCTCTAGACTATGCTCTCTCCAATGTGCTGCATCGTCCATATCTACCATCTTCGAAGAAATCATCAACTTTCTCGCTAGACGTACGTCTACTTCAACCACCCCTAATGGAGTTTCCCATTCATCACTTAACGGAGCGGCTACACCACTTCCATACCCGTAATGATTTGGTCCTATAATCACGAAAAGATCGACTCTTTTTAGGGACGAAAGCTCTAAGAAACTATGAGCCGCTACGGGACCTGAGTAATCGTATCCCGCATGAGGATTTATCGTGGCTATTACATTTTTCTCCTCTTTCAAAGGAGGGAGAGAACCCGGTCCTAATGGATGTAAGAAACAAGATTCTATCTTCTTACGTAGATCTTCAGGAGATGATGGGTAGAAAAGACCAGCTACTGCTGGCTTCCTACGTCTCACTTTCTACCTCCTCCACCAATTTGGTTTCAAAATCCTCCATATTATACTTGAGAGGTTGATCGGGGGTTATCGCACCTGAATGTATTAGATAGCTACGAGCTAGAAACCAAAAGATAGCTGCTAACGCTCTCCTCCCTCTGTTATTTCCAGGTATGACCAAGTCGATGAAGCTAGTAACGTTATCCGTATCGCATATCGCGACTACGGGAATTCCTAAGGAGGAGGCTTCTACTACAGCCTGTTGATCGATCGCTGGATCAACGACCATAACTACGTCTACGTCTCTATATACAGGGAGGAGTGGATTAGTTAAAGTTCCAGGCATAAATCTACCTAGTACATATTGACAGCCTGTAAGTTCACAGAACTTTTCTATCGGCGTTTTGGCGTTCTCTCTTGATGAGTAGATTAGGACTCTTTTAGGGTCAAATCTCGCTAAAAACTTACCCGCTATATCTATTCTAGAGAGGATCTTGTTTAGATCGATAATATGTAGTCCATCTGGCCTAGTTTTTGCAATAAAACGCTCCATATATTTCGTCTTTACGGTAGTACCGACCCTAATTCCGGTAGATATTAAGGCTTTTTCAGATATCTGTGATGTTATCTTCTTCTCGGCTGATCCTTCAGCGTCCTTTTCTTGCTCTCTATGTGACAAGCCTCATCACCAGCCTGCATCTATAATGTGATTTTAATTACTTTTAAGCCTTGCCGATTTCCTATTCTTGCAGTCCTTCCCATATTCTACAAAGCTCCATAAGCTTCGACATTCTCTCTCCACCGACAATTCCGGTCTTGATAAGCCATGCTTTAGCACCAATTGCGATATGAGCTAGATGATGATCCCAGGTATCTCCACTTCGATGGGAAGCTATTACCTTATAGCCATTGTCAATTGCGAGTTTAGAGAACAATAGAGCATCGTACAATGTACCTACCTGATTTACCTTCAGTATAACGCCATTAGCCGCATTCATTTTAATTCCCCTTTCTAACCTAGCTACGTTAGTAACGAACAAATCATCTCCCACGATTACGACGTCCTTTATTTTTTTGGTTAGCTCGGAAAAGGATTCGAAGTCTTCCTCATGAAAAGGATCCTCTACATATATCAAATTATACCTTTTGACGAGGTCCTCAACGTACGCTAGTTGCTCCTCTGGAGTTAAGATTTTCCCCTTCCTTCTATATACGTACTTGCCGTTTTCCCATAAGCTAGAGGAGGCCATATCTATGCCAAACCCTATCTTATAACCTAGCTCTCTAGACACGTGATCGATCGCTTTCTCAACTACTTCAAAAGCCTCTTCATCAGTCATTTTAGGAGCCCATGCTCCTTCATCGCCTTTTCCGCCAGTAAAGGTAGGGTCTCTTTCCTCTATTATGCTTCTGACTTTTTTATGGACTTCGAGATTGACTTTTATGGCCTCTACTATGTTAGGTGCTCCTAAGGGAGTAACTAGGAATTCCTGTATATCTGGAGATCCCTTGCCAGCGTGTTTTCCTCCTCCTAATACGTTTCCTAACGGATATGGAATCGTTGGTTTTTCCTTACCAATTAGGACTTCGTACATAGGAACGCCCCTACTGTCAGCTTCGGCCTCCGCCGATGCTACCGTAATCGCATAAGCAGCCGCTGCTCCTATATTTTCAAACTTTTCCGTACCGTCAATATCCTTTAGGGTATCTGAGAGAGCTTTTAAATCACCAGCATCTATACCTATTATCCTATTCCTATTCGAGACCAGTATCTCTATAGAAGCCTTTGGACCACCTTTAGGAAGATGTACCGCTTCGTTCTTTCCGGCACTTGCCCCCATTGGTGAAGTAGCTCTACCCTTTCCCCCTCTAACTATAACCTCCGCTTCTAAAGTTGGATCTCCTCTACTAGTGAAGGCTGGTCTGATCTTAAAATCTATAATTTCAACCATTATTCCTCCCTCTTCCTATATACAGCCTCGTAGTATGGGAGCATCTGATCTATCGGTTCGAAAGCCGATAGGAACATCCGCCTACAGCAATACCTCTTGATGCCTAGTTTGTCGAGAGCTTCCGCCGGCTTCATTCCCTTATCTACCAAGGCCTTATATTCATAAAACTTATCTCCTATTAACGCTCCGCAAGTGAAGCATCTTATAGGTATTAACATGAGGCCATCTGACAAGCGATGGTTACCTTACCTTTATAAGGTTAACCATAAGGTTTTAAGGAAGACGAATTTTAAGAAATGGTAGGCGATGATAATCTCTGGGGTATCTGATGAGTGATGAAAAATATCGATTTGAGCCTATCTGTACGATTTTTGCTTTCTTCTTCTAGGTCCGGGACCGCCGAACTTCTTCGGCTCGGTTTGTCTAGGATCTCCCACTAATAAATGCCTATCGTATTCTAAAATCCTCCGTTTCAACTCTTCAGATGTGAAGTATCCCACTAATGCTCTAGCTATAGCCATCGCGCACGCATAAGCTTGACCCATAACGCCTCCTCCTTTTACATCCACATCGATATCCACCTTATATCTTAAATCTCCAGCTAGTCGTAGAGGAGTCATTATAACTTCCCTCTGAAGCTCATTAGGTAAAGCTTCTAAAAGAAAGCCGTTAATCCTAACCCTTCCGACCCCCGGTCCTATTACAGCGGTAGCTCTAGCTGTTTTCCTTGCACCTGAAAATATCTTCATCTTTTTAACAGGCATTTACCCCTTCCACCCCAGCTCCTTTGCTAACTCCCCTAAGGTTAGGTAGAACGGCCTCGGCCTCCTTGCTAAAGCATCTTCAACTTTTAAAAGCTTTTTACCTCTCAATTGTTCAGGAATACCGTGATATGTTCTAAGCCTCTTTAAAGCCTGTCTTCCTCTAGGTTTATTCCTAGGTAGCATCCCTCTCACAACTCTCGTAAATATTCTATCTGGCCTTTTATGATGCTTAGGTGTATGCCTAGGATGAATCCTGCTTTTAACATTGAAAAACGCCTTCCATTCATCTATTACGCTCCTCCTATTTCCAGATATATAACAATTTTCGACATTGACGACATGGACTCTCTTTCCATTTAATAAAAGCTTAGCCACTACACTAGCTAACCTACCCATTATATGTCCCGTTGCGTCTATTACTACCTCGTTTTCCATTTTAGCCTCCAATTAATATCAACCCTCCCTTCTTACCGTACTTCTTAGCAAACTTGTCCAGATACAGAGCTTTACCTCCGGCTTTTTTAATTTTCTCCATAGCGCTTGCTGAAAAATCTAAAGCTCCAACAGTTACCTTCTTTGAAATAAGTCCGAAGCCTAACACTTTCCCCGGTACGACTACGTATGCGTCATTCGGGACCAACTTATCTAACTTTGAAACATTTACCACCCTTTCTCTCCTTCTAGATGATTCTAAAATTTCACAAACCGTTTTCCAAATAGGCCTCTTTGTCTTCCTATAAGCCTTTCTTACCTCTTTTAAAATTTCAAGCTTTCTCCTCATCTTTCTTTACCTCGAATAACGATATTAGCTTTTTAAAGTTCTTCTCTAGAAGGTTTATTGCTTCTTTAACTATATAAGGAGCGGGTAGCGTACCTAATGATTCAATATGTAAAATGAAGTCATCCCCTCTCTCCCTAACCATGTCTCTTATACACATCTCCGAGCCCACGAGACCTCTCT
>CALBHZ010000293.1 GCA_937892815.1 uncultured archaeon
ATCTATATGTCTCTTCGACGATCTCTCCAATAGTATGAGGACGTCGGCATCTGAAAAAGCCGTGTAATCTCCTCTAGCTAAAGCTCCCTTAAAGCTTGTTTGAGCCAATCGCTAGCGCGGTTATTAAACGTTGTAGTTCCACTTTACAACCCTTAGTAGGTTCATGGCTAATGATGGAATTTACATTAGAGAGAACGTCGAAAATACAGGATTAATAATTAAGATGGTTAAAATGTACAGAATGAGTTTTGTAGACATTCTATTTCATGAACGTTTGGAGATCTGCCTATTAGTTATGTAATTTTAGGACGTTAGACGATTTGAGCTTTCCTATCGCAAGCCTTTAGCGCGTTCATAAGGGCTATCTCTAGCCGCGTACCTTCCTTTAAAAGCTCTTCGTTGAATTTACACGACGTTGATTTTCAGAGGGCTTTAAGAGCTTATCTATCTCTACAAACTTAGCTCCTCCTCTCTCCAACATCTCCTTTTCGTTTAAGGTAATTAGATGTATCTCTAATGGATACCAGAAGGAGACGCCTTCCTCCTCCAGCTCCCTCCAAATCCTATCCACGATAGCCGCTCTCTTCCTCGCGTTCTCCGGTACGTTATCTAGAATTACGGCTATATCTACATCGCTATCCGCCGTTAAATCTCCGGAGATGCAGGATCCAAATACGTAAATTCGCTTAGCTCTAAGCACCCTACCTATAGCCTTCCTTACGATAGGTAGCACTTCTCTCCATCTCAAGACCTCCTTTAACCTCTCGATACTTACCTTAACGATTAAATCTTCCCGAGATTTCATCTTCTATTCCCCTACAAATTTCAAATATCCTCTTAGCTACCTCAATACATCTAACTGCATCCTCTCTATCGTACATCCTGAGGAGATACCTGCTCCCAACGTACGCATCTTCGAGCTCCCTGAGGTCCCTCTTAGCGTTCTCCACTAGGTCTTCAATCCTTCTCTCCAAATCCTCTCTACCCATCTCCTTCAACGCCTTGCTTATCATACCTAAGATCTCCTTAGCTCTATGAGTTCTAGGGATATACCCTAAGAGCCTTAAGGTCAAGGCCTTGAGGTATAGCTGAGTGGCTTGTTCGGCATTGAAACAAGCTATATCGTACTTTCCTCTAGCTAGGAGGGATTCGGCTTCCTCTAAGAAGGTTTTAGCTCTCTCCCTCAATAAGCTTACTTGTCCAATACTCATCTAAGCTTTATCAACGTTCTCTTCTCTTAAGTATTGCGATAGAGCTCGCTAGAAATTTCGAAAGGAAACGTCTTTGTCGACTTCTCGTATCGTCTTCAATTCGTGAATTGGTTCTTTATGCGAGGACGTCAGCATGTGACTAGAACGCCTCGCGAAACGGTCTCACTTTTCATGAGCATTAATAGTCGCTCGTAGATTTAGGTACCTAAGCGCTAGCAGGTAAGCCGATGTCGTATGAACGTCTAAGCCGAGTTTTCTACTTAGCGGAATCGCATCTATGGACGCATAAGCTGGTGAA
>CALBHZ010000294.1 GCA_937892815.1 uncultured archaeon
TTTCAAGCAGAAGACGGCATACGAGATGTAGAGAGGTCTCGTGGGCTCGGAGATGTGTATAAGAGACAGGATAAGGACTTTTAGATCTTCTTTATGATTAAAGCGCCTTTCTCCCATTTAATCCACCCTAGAACTTCCATCCCTTTCCACGTGTCGTAGGCTAATTCAGCAAGTCTCTTTACATCCTCAAGGCTCCTCTTACTCCCCCTAACCCTGGGCCTTTCATCCAATAGTTTCAAAAGAACTTCTATTTTTTCCATCTACTCCTCAATCACTTATTATTTTATTAATTATAAATTTTCTCTTCATTACCTCTCTAAAGTATCGTAAATATCACGTTTCTAGCTAAGATGCTCAGCCCAACTCTACTACAACCCGAATCAGCGAATATGGTCACATCTCTTTCCTCTTCGGCCCTTAAAAACGAATCAACGTTCAAGTTTGCCACATATCCACTCTCTAGGATTTCGGTGATCCTTTTTCAAGCCGTTTATACACTTATCTCCATCTTAACATGTACGCTCTATCCGATAATCATGGCGTTAAGTCACAATATAAGCGAAGCTGGGAAGGCAGACCACATTACGCAATCCCAAACATTCCAAAATTTTTTCAAGGATAACCTTAAGTAACGTAAAAGTAGAAATAATTAAATAGAAGTAATTTATCTACTTTATTTTCATGAGGGTTAAGGTCACTAGAAGCTATCAAATCACCATTCCCTCTGAAATAAGGAAGAAGTTAGGAATTGAAATCGGAGATATGCTTACCGTAAAGCTCGAGGACGATCGTATTATATTAGAGAAACCTAAAGCTCTTCTTCCCAGCATTAAACTCAAGAAGAGGCTTTATACTTCAGAAATTGAGAAATTAATTGAAGAATCTCTAGAGGAGATGGTAGGTTGAGACAAGCGGTTATAGATACAAACGTTTACGTACACGCTATCGTAGAAGAATCTCCGCTAAATGCAAATGCGAGGAAGATCTTAAACGAAATAGAGCTCTGGATTACTCCGGTAATCGTATTATACGAACTCACGTGGGTCTTTAGGAAGTTGAAGCTTAGCTTAAGTGAAATCGTAGATATCATGTTTTCAATTATTGAAAATCCTAGAGTAAAGGTAGTAGCGGATAACGGCTCACATGTTAAGCGTGCGTTAACTATCTTAAAAAATGAAAAGCTAAACGTAGCTATGTTTAACGATAAGGTAATCCTGTCTACGGCAATGTACCTAAATCTACCTCTTGCTACTTTTGATAGCGAGCTTAGAAGACAAGCAAAGAAGAGAGGATTGCCGCTACTTCCTTAAAAAGGACAATTCTTGATGAATTACTAGCTTAGCTTGTATAAAAGCTCTTTTTCCAAGTCTGAAATCCCATAATGTCGAGCATCGCAGGTACCCTTTCCTTTTACAGCGATGACTCCTCGTAAAGCGAGCTATACCTATCTCCTGAGAAGCTTTCGTGTTCTTACTTAACTACTTCATCCGTTATAATATACATTGAAGCGAATGTTATCATGGCAGAAAAGGTAAACGTGGAATCGTAATTAAAAGGTAATAAGCTAGATATAGCCCGGCTCAAGCTTCTCAACTTCATGGAATTCGTTATCTAGCCTAACGTACCCAATTTTAATAGCCTTAACGCCATCAAAGTTCTCTAGCGGAGTAAGCATAATAGCCTTCTTATAGAATTCGCTTGAGAACGGAGGTAAGATCGTAGCGGTAACCACGGTCGCCGCGATAGCATGCCGCTAGATGTTATATGAAGTATCGCCTTTTCGTTCTCCCAAACATACATTCTTAGCGATGGAACTAGGTGATCGGCGAACTTTCCGACCGCTACTTGACCTCTTCGAGAAGACGCCATCGATCTCAGCTACGATAAGCTCGGCCTGATCTATAGGGTGATGGAACACCTATGAGGAGATTGTTGAAGGCGAGGAGGCCGCGTTTATCCTGAATGTAGATCGCCGTACGATATGGAAGTGGATAAAGGAGGGGAAGATTCGAGCGATAAGGCCGCCCTCAGGAGGTATAGGATCCCTGAAAGCGGAGCAATATGGATAATAACAGGTAGCTAAATGCTTTAATACGGACTTATGCAATATGAGCACGCTCATGGAGGTTCAAGAAAGGAGGATCAGGGAAATTGAGGAAAAGGTCAAGTACTGTTTAAGGGAATGAACGCACTCCTCTTTAAAGAACCAGAGGAGCTGGATAGGGAAGAGGCTGAAGAACTGAGGAGGAGGCTCGACGACTACCTGGCTGCCCTCGGGAGGAGGGCGGAGTCCCCCGCGGAGGAGGTTGACGAGACCGTCTCGGAGCTGGAGAGGTACCTATCCTACCTGAGGGAGGAGCTGGGGAGGGCCCCTCCCGAGGCCAGG
>CALBHZ010000295.1 GCA_937892815.1 uncultured archaeon
TCCTCCGTACTGCCTAAATACGGGACATACGTACATACATGCTCCACATCTCAAGCAGTACAGAGCTTCCTTTAAGACGGGATCTCTAGATGCCTTCACCCTTCCGTTATCTAGGAACACTACGTGTAGCTCTTTAGGTCCGTGAGCTCCGTACACCACCTTCTTCTCTATATCTCCAGTCTTACTTGGACCTCCTATTACATTCATGTAGGATATGGCTCTATATCCTGCGTACTTCGTTATTACATCCGCTACCTTAATTGCATCATACAGAGTTGGAACTACCTTCTCCATTCCAGCTATAACTATGTGCTTCTCGGGAAGGGAGGTAGCTAGCCTAGTATTGCTTTCGTTCTCTAGTATGAAAATTAGCCCCGGATCGGCGGCTATTACGTTAGCTCCGCTAATTCCAACCTCGGCTTCGATAAACTTCTTCCTCAGGAACTCCCTAACTACGGCGGTCATACTTGGAATATCGTTTGGATCTACCTCCTTACCCGATAACTTCTCCAATAGCTCGGCTACCCTCTCCCTAGGTATGTGTAGGGCAGGCGAGGTTAGGTGCATGGGCTTTGGCCCTAGTATCTGAACTAGGAACTCTCCTAGATCGGTTTCAAATACGTCCTTCCCCAAGTCCTCTAAATACTCTCTCAAATAGATTTCCTCAGACGTTATACTTTTAGCTTTAACTATAGTCCTAGCATCTCCAACTATCTCCCCAATTACCTTCCTAGCTTCCTCTGCGTCTCTAGCTATGTAGCAATGCCCTTTATTGGCTTCTATGTTCCTACACGCCTCTTCAACGAGCTCCTCCATGTGATCTATGCTGTACTCCTTTATCTTCCTAACATCATCAGCAAGTTTTCTCAAGTTTTCCTTACCGTAAACGCTACATACGTCCATGTAGTTTAGCCAGTAACTATCGGCCGTACTCATAATGGTCTTCACTACCCTTTCCCTCTCAGCTACCTGATGTAGGAAGCTAACGTATTCGTTAAAGCTCTTAAGCTCCGGTATAGACTCCCTTTCAATTCCGAGCTCTTTTAATAAATCCTTAAAGGTCTTCATGCTTAACCCACCTCACCCCAAAATCTTCTAGCCGCATAAGTAGCTATATCCAACATTTCCACGTCCGATGGACCAAACTTCTTTAAGGCGGTGTAGAGGGCGTTAAAGCAAGATGGACATTGTAAGACTATCTTCCTCGCTCCCGAAGATTCAACCGCTTCTAAGAGCTCGTTAAGCCTATTTCTAGCCAATAATATCGTAGATTCCGGATCGATAAGAGCGATAGGAGCTCCACAGCAATGAACGTTCTCCTTATTGTACTTGGGTTCGATCGGTATCCCCCCTGCTCTTTCCAATAACCTTCTAAGCTTATCGGCCGTCCCCCTTACCCTTATATCTCGACCATGTATGTGACAGTCGTGAACTACGACCGGCTCTTTCTCTCCTTTAAATTCAGGAAGCCTGTCTAGTAAGGGGTCGAGCACTTCTAAGAAATGACGTACTTCTATATCGAACTCTTTGAGAAAAGTTGGATAAACATGTCCCAACATCTTAGTAATTGCGGGGTTCGTAGTTATAACCATCTTAAC
>CALBHZ010000296.1 GCA_937892815.1 uncultured archaeon
ATGATACGGCGACCACCGAGATCTACACCGTCTAATTCGTCGGCAGCGTCAGATGTGTATAAGAGACAGCGTCTATGGCGTGTTTCCAGACCCACATATCTCATCACCCCCTTCTCACTTTTCCTCTATGTAAAAATAAGAATAGAAGTTGTATATAAATTTTTCTCATTTATGTGATTTGAAAAAATGAGAAATATTTATAAATTAGCTATGTGTTGAGTGAGGTAAATTGATCAAGGCGGCTTACAAAATAGATAGACGAGAAGAGGATAAGGTAGTGGAGATCTCCCTTAGGGGATCCTCTTTAACCTTTGAACAGGTTAGGGGAGCTTTACTGGAGGTCAAGGAGCTCTTCGATAAGGGGTATAAGGTTAAGATCAAGGGGTACCTATCTCGTAAAAGCGAGGCTATCGAGGCCTTCATGTTCGCCGTGAACTTCCTAGGCTATAACGAAAGGGTGGTATTTGAAGAGAAGGCGAGATATCGTAAAAAGGATAGGAAGGTGTTAAGGAAGAAGGCCGTAGAGCTTAGTAAGAAGGGGCTATCGGTTAAAGATATAATTGCCGAGATTAACGTGCCGATGAAAACCGTTTACAGATGGCTTAAAGAGGAGAGGGGAGGTTACTAGTAGATCCGTATGTCCTTTAATCTCCTTGTCCGTGCAATCTATAGAGGAGCACGTATTCTTCGACTTCTTCGCTATCTAGTATTTGTTCGAGCCATCTTCCGGCTTCTAAGACCAGCGTCATAGGAGATCTGCTCTTTTTAGGGGTATATATCCTTTTTGTTACATGACGAACTGCTATTAGTCGATAGTGGAAGAAACTAGCTAATAGGCCCTTTTCATAACGAGAAGTCAGTAGTGAGAACCCTGACCTTAACGGCTATCGCGATTACTAGTAAAGCTATAACTCCGGCCAAGCTCCGAGGAGGACGTGTAAAGTTAGCACAATGGAAAGGCCCCAAGCGAGTATAGCTTTAACCTTCATGCCAAAAAGGCTTAAGATCGAGAACTTAACGGCTACGTGAGATATTTGCCTAGAACCCTATTTTAGAAGAGCGCGTGATCTTTAGAACCCCGTCATTCCCAACTTTTTACGTCTTACCTTGCTTGCAAGCCTATACTCGATAGGAACGCTTCAGATGCGTCTTAACAATTAAATAATCAATTGAGATAGCATCGAGGTGTATTATGATCGATTTATCGTACAAGGTTAAGTGGATCGATAGGAGCTTAGCTACCTCTCCTATGCTCTACAACGAAGAGCTCCGAGAAGTAGCGAGGACGTTTAATGCTGTCGTCGCGTTAGCGGAAGCGCACGAACTTGAGTACGATTTTAAGAGGTTGGAGGAGCTCGGAGTAGAGGTTCTCCATAGGCCTATAAGGGATTTCACAGCTCCTGACTTGATATATCTTCACAGGATAGTGGAGGAAGTTCTAAATCGAGTCGAAGAAGGGAAACGCGTACTAGTACACTGCGTTGGAGGGCTGGGTAGGAGCGGTACCATTGCGGCTTCGTACCTTTCATCTAAGTACGGCTACGATGGCGCTACGGCTCTAGCTAAGGTTAGGGAGAAGGTTGTAGGGGCAGTTGAAGCTAAAGCGCAGGAGGCTACGGTTTACGCGTACGCTCTCCTAGTTAAATTGCTTGGCCGTCATGCTTTAAACGAGGTTATCGGAGTTGGAGAAAGGTACAATTGGGGTAGAGGGCGTAAGCACGCAAGCAAGGTAACCCAATTAACCTTAAGGATGTGGGAGCCCTTAGGAGAGCTCTTAGGCTTAGGAGAAAGGGAAGGTAAGGCTTTAGCTATAGCCTCGTTACTTCATGATATAGGCGTATACGTAGATGAGGATAGCCATCACGAATACTCCTATAAGATGATTTTAGAGTCCGATGAATTGAAAAGATGTCTTGAAGATTACGTACATAGGCTTTCAGCTCTTACAGCATTACATCATCGAAAGAGAACGGATCCGTTAAACGATCCTAGAACGAAGGGGCTCGAGGAGGTAGTAGCTAAAACGGCTTCGTTAATAAGGATAGGAGATGCCCTAGATAGCAGATCGAGACAAACCGTAGATGATCTATCGATCGAGGTGAGTGATGATAACGTAGTGATAGCGGTTTACGGCTTCGACTGTAGATATGAAATTGAACAAGCTGAGGAGAAATCTAAGCTTTTAAAAGAGGTCCTAGGGAAAAACGTAATCGTAAGGCACGATATACTTTATTGAATCTCGTTAAATGTAACGGGTAAATTGAGCTACTTGGAAATTTTCACAATA
>CALBHZ010000297.1 GCA_937892815.1 uncultured archaeon
TCAAGCAGAAGACGGCATACGAGATGTAGAGAGGTCTCGTGGGCTCGGAGATGTGTATAAGAGACAGTATCAGAAGTTCATCTTAACCGTAATATTCCTGATCATAATTAGGCTCGCTGGATGGAAGGGCGTATGGGGTACTATAGGGCCAAGGGTGAAGAAAGCGCTCGGCTTGATCTGAAATGTTTAAATAATATGTGAGAGGGAAGAGATTTTGAGTATGCTTATCGGCTTAAAAGTAACTAAGCGGTTCGGCGGACTTGTCGCGGTTAGAGAAGTCGATTTCGAGGTTAAGGAAGGAGAGATCGTTGGTTTAATAGGACCGAATGGTTCGGGAAAGACTACGCTCTTCAACGTCATATCCGGGATTTACCGTGCAGATGGAGGAAGGATAAAGTTCAACGGCGTAGATATAACGAAGATGCCCGTACATAAGAGATGTAAGCTAGGAATAGGCAGGACCTTCCAGATCGTTAGGCCTTTCAATGAAATGAGCTTAATAGATAACGTGAAACTTGGATTCATGTTTGGTAAGGGGAAACACATGAGCTTAAAGGAAATGGAGGAGAGAGCTCTAGAGCTTTTAGATTTCGTAGGCTTAAAGGAGAAGAGTAAAAAGAAAGCCGAAGAGCTTATCTTAGTTGAGAAGAAAAAGCTTGAGATAGCGAGAGCTTTAGCAACTGAGCCAAAGATAATATTGCTAGACGAGCCTCTGGGAGGGCTAAACCCCGCTGAAACGCTTGAAGCAATGAAGCTAATAAGAAGAATTAGGGATGATTTAGGTATAACCGTATTTTGGATCGAGCACGTAATGAGGGCTATTATGAACGTAGCCGAAAGGATAATAGTGTTGAATCAAGGAGAGAAAATTGCTGAAGGAACGCCTAAGGAGATATCTAGAAATGAGCTCGTAATAAAGGCCTACTTAGGAGAGAGGTATGCTAAAGGTGTTTAAAAAATGCTACAAGTAAAGAGCATTAACGTATTTTACGGTTCAATGCAAGCTTTATGGAACGTATCTATAGAGGTGAAGAAGGGAGAGATCGTTGCGATAATAGGCTCTAACGGTGCGGGTAAGACGACCACTCTAATGACCATCTCCGGCATCTTACGTCCTAAACCGGGGGAAATCTACTTTAATGGAACTAGGATAGATTCGTTAGAGCCTTTTCAAATTGTCGATCTAGGAATTTCCCATGTACCTGAGGGAAGAAGGGTATTTCCATACATGACGGTTCTCGAGAACTTACTAATTGGGGCGTATACTCCGAGAGCTAAGAAGAAGATAA
>CALBHZ010000298.1 GCA_937892815.1 uncultured archaeon
CTATTAGGATGAAGCCCGTTACTCTATGCAACGTAAAAGCCCATCTTTCTAAGTTAAAGCCCGTAGGGTTCAGGCTTCCCGACCAGAAGCCGCTTCTAAACTTCTTAAATTTCCTCTTATTCTCGCTCATATTTTATCACCTCCTCAATATTGAATTCATAATCGAAGGGCGGGGGTTGTTTTTTAGGAGGGGCTTTAACCTCCGGTGGAGGAACTATCTCGCTTGCTTTTTTTCTCCTCTTAAATAGCTTGTACTTAAATAGCTCTTTCTTTAGTAGCTGTATCGCTAAGGCAGGATCAACTCCTTTCGGGCATACGTAACTGCATGCCCCTGCAAAGTGACATCTCCATACTCCATGTTGATCATCTACTATCCTTAACCTTTCTTCCCATCCCTCATCTCTAGGATCCGCTAAGTACCTGTAAGCCTGAGCTAAGGCTTGAGGTCCTGGATAGAGGTTATCGGCTGAGACGGTAGGGCAAGCGGCTACGCATGCCCCACACATTATACAATAGGTGAATTGCGTATACCTTTCAAACTCTTCAGGAGTGACCCTATATTCTCGAGTTGGTTCCTCCCTCTCCTTAACGTCCCTTCTTATTAAGTAAGGCTTCATTCTTCTATGTTTATTGAAGAAGTCCACTAGGTCCACTACTAAATCCCTTATAACTGGGAAGTTGTACAGTGGCTTTAGTTCCACTACATCGGTTCCTAACCTAGCTATCTGCGTATTGCATGCTAACCTAGGCTTCCCATTAACGACTACGGCACAAGAGCCGCAAACCCCCATTCTACAATGAGATCTGAAGGCGAGGGTATTGTCTAGCCTCTCCCTTATGTAGTTTAAAGCGTCTAGAACCGTCATTCCCTCGAAGAACGGTACCTTGTACTCAGCCCACCAGCTCCTTCCGTTATCCGTTCTCAAGATCCTTACCAATACTTCTTTAATCTCCTTACTCATTCCCATCACCTCAATACTTCCTCTCCCTAGGCTTCCACGCAATGATCCTAACGGGTATGTAATCGAGCCTTGGTCCTTCCGGCGTATAGTAAGCTAATGTATGCTTAAGCCAGTTCTTATCGTCCCTCTTTGGATAGTCAAGTCTGTAATGAGCGCCTCTGCTCTCCTTTCTAGCGTAAGCGCTTGTAGCTAATATCTCCGCTACGTCCAATAGGAAGCCTAGCTCTATGACATGCAACCAGTTGTAGTTGAACTCCTTATGTCGGTCTGAAGTTCTTACCTTCCTGTATCGCTCCTTAAGCTCCTTTATCTTCTTTAAGCCTTCAGCCATCTCTTCACCGGTTCTAAACACGTAAAATTTCTTATCCATCATTTCCCTTAGTTCGTTCTTGACTTCGTATGGATCTTCTCCTCGTTCCCTGCCTAATACTTCTTCAAATATCCTCTTTTGTTCCTTTTCAGCAAAGGTAGTTATACTAGTAGAGGATGGGTTCGTTCCTTTTTCCCTCTTACTTAACACGTACTTAAAGGCCTGAGCTCCTGTCAACGCTCCGGAATACAGACACTCAGCTGTGGAGTTCGTTCCTAACCTATTAGCTCCGTGCAAGCTTGCGCAGGCTACTTCTCCAGCTGCCCATAAACCTCTAACGTAGGTTTTATCATCGAACATAGCTTGATAGTTAGGGCCTGTGTGAATTCCGCCCATCGTGTAATGGGCGGTTGGTCTTACTAAAGCGGGTTCTGAAATTATATCTATCCCTTGGAACTTTAAAACCAGCTCCCTAATTAGAGGAAGCCTTTCCTTAATCCTCTCCTCTCCAAGATGAGTTAAATCGATATACACGTATTCGAGTCCTGACCAATGTTTCACACCTCTTCCCTCTAGGATCTCTCTCATCATCGCCCTACTTACGATGTCTCTTGGAGCTAACTCCATTTTCTCAGGAGCGTATTTTTTCATGAACCTTTCTCCATTTTTATTTTTGAGATGCCCCCCTTCTCCTCTAGCTCCTTCCGTAAGCAGTATACCGCTTGGTATGAGGCCAGTAGGATGGAACTGTAAAAACTCCATGTCCTTCGCAGGTATCCCAGCTCTATAGGCCATGGCCACACCATCTCCAGTAACCCCTACGGCCGTAGTACCGAATTTGTACATCTGAGATGTGCCGCCAGTTGCGATTATCCCAGCTAGTCCTCTAAAAACTACGAAGTTCCCCGTTCTCTGGTTTATAGCGGTAAATCCTTTAAACTCTCCATCTTCGATTATTAAGCTCGTAGCGAAGTATTCATCGTATCTCTCCCAATTATCGTATTCTAGAAGCTTATCGTATAACGTTCTCATCTCAAAAAAGCCCGTTTTATCTGCTGCAAACGTCGCTCGATTGAAGCTATGGCCTCCGAAGGGTCTCTGAGCTATCCTCCCATCAGGCCTCCTCGACCACGGAAGGCCCCAGTGTTCTAGTAGTCTAATTTCCCGAGGCATCGCTCTAACGAAATCGAAAACTACGTCTTGATCCGCTAAGAAGTCGCTTCCCTTTACCGTATCCCAAGCGTGAAGCTCGAAGCTATCTCCTTCCTCGGGATAGAGGACGGCCGCTGTTCCTCCCTCAGCGCCTACTGAGTGGCTTCTCATTATAGCTACCTTTGAAACGACTCCGACGTTTACCTTGCCTTCTCCTCTCCTCATTATCTCTATAGCCGCTCTTAAACCAGCTATTCCAGTTCCCAATACCAAAACGTCATGATCGATGATCTCGACCATCTTTACCCCCTTGAGAGCTTATTACCATAGGTATGTGTTGTAGCTAATATATACTTTTGCGGTTTAATTTCTTTAAAATACTTATTTTAAATAAAAAATAGGAAGTGAGATATGCCTTTTACTTCCGACGTAGTTTACATTTCCTTTACGATCTCAGCCGTTGCGTACCTTTCGAAAACCCTCGTGATCTTTATTTTATGACTTTCTCCTTTTTTAGCTCTAGGTACAAATATAACGAAGCCCTTTACCCTTGCTACTCCGTCTCCTCTTCTGCTTACTTCCGTTATGCTTACGTTGTATTCCTTACCTACCTCAACTGGCTTCTTCAAGTAAGAATCCTTCTTACTTGGGAATCGGTTATTCTTCGTATCCGTTCAGCTCCAAGGTGGAGGGAGAACGCGGTACTATATAAATATCCCGTTCTAATGCTTAGACTTTTAAACCGACATCTTCTATATTATAGTAAGTAATGCTTAAAGAAGTGCTTAAGGGGATAGGTTTAGGAGTTATAATAGGAATAGCTTTAGCTATCTCCTTCTCATTTTTGACTCCTCAATTTACGTTAGTGAGTATTCAAGGAGATAGATATAGCGCCCTCCCTCCTGTACCGGAGAGCTTTAAGGGGGCTCCTCCATACTTAAAGGCACCGCCTAGCTCCGAAGCTACGACATCCGAATTAGGAGGACATGGGTTTGTTGACTTGGGTTTGCCTCTCCTCTTCTCTTTCTTAATCGCTTCTCTCGCTTCCCTGTTAGTTTACCTTATACTGTCTAAGAAAGGTTAAATTGCTAGAAGCCAGAGGTATGTAAGCCTTGATCCTCATAAGTAACGATGACGGTCCTGCAAGCCCAGGGCTTCATGCTCTAATCCAGGAACTTTCATCGCTAGAAAAGGTTTCCTTTTCCATTCCGGAAAGACAAAGGAGTGGAGCGAGCATGAGTATTACCTTCCATAAACCGCTAAGGATTAGAAGGCTTAAAATAAAGGGCGTAAATGGATACGTTATCTCCGGTAGCCCTGTAGACGCGATTTTAATGGCTTTTCTCAAGCTACTTAATGAGAAACCGAAAATCGTTGTTTCTGGAATAAATATAGGAGATAATACAGGACTACAGGACATATACGCAAGCGGAACGGTAGCTGCCGCTATTCAAGCGTCGTTGATGGGAATTCCGGCTTTAGCTTTTTCGATGGAAATAGGAGAGAAGTTCGTCTTTTCAGCAGGCAAAGTTCCAGGCAATTTCATTAAAGCGGCAAAGATAGCAAGAACGATAGTGGAATACGTAATTGAGAATGGGCTACCTGAGAACGTCGACCTATTGAACGTAAATTTTCCGTTTAAGCTGAATAGAAATACTCCCGTAGTTGTGACTTGGCCGGCTCCTACTAAGTACGATAACTTCGTAGTTGAGAGGATAGATCCCAGAGGAAAACCCTATTATTGGATATGGGGAAGAAGGTTGACCATGTATCCAGAAGGAAGCGATGCGCACGCTCTTTTCAATTTGAGAGCTATATCGATTACTCCTTTAACTATCGATTTGTGTACTAGAAAGGTGAAATTAGACGAGCTCGTAGAGAGGGTTAAAGCTTCTATACTTTGACCAGCCTTTTCCTAAAACATCAAACTTTAAGCCGTTAAATCTAGTTTTATTAGCTAATGGAACCACCCCCTCTATTAACC
>CALBHZ010000299.1 GCA_937892815.1 uncultured archaeon
CCTCATCTTCTCTATTTTAGCCTTCCACGCTCACGTAGCTCAAGGATATAATATTGAGAAGTACACGATTTCCGTATATCCCGATGGGTATGTGGAAGTTTCTATGACGATATCGATTAGTGAAGCTGAAGAAACCGTCCCCCTACTCGGAACACCTGAGGATTTAATGATTTATACCGTAACCGGAGAGCCCGTATATTACGAAGTAGGGAACGATACGATTAAGGTTTACTTTTCAGAAGGGGAAAGGATTGAAGTCTCCTACTTTACAAACGATCTAACCTCTAAACAGGGAAGGATTTGGACTTTATCGTTTAATAGCTCTTCTGACGTGAAGGTAATATTCCCAGCTAGCGCTATGATCGTAGGTTTAAACGTAATCCCAAAGGAATTCTCATCTTCTGATGAGGGGTTGGTGATCGAGTTCCCTATGGGAAATATATCCGTATCGTATGTACTTGGAAGAGAAGTGGAAGAACGTTCTTACCTCACATCCTTAACTCCATTCATCTTACTTTCCATAGCGGTAGTCTTATTCGGTTTTTTGTGGATTAAGAGGAGATTCAAAAAAGCTGGTTTGAAGGAATATCTTAGGGAGGAAGACCGAGCCGTTATCGAATTTCTAAAGGAGAGAGGCGGTCAAGCCTTTGAATCTGAAATAAGAAAGCATTTCATCCTTCCGAAAACATCGGCTTGGAGGTTAATTAAAAGGCTTGAAAAATACGGAATTGTAGAAGTGGAAAAGGTAGGAGGTCAGAATTTAGTGAAGTTGAAGAAAGAGGAAGCTTAAACTTCACATTTGCTAAAGGAGTACGCTCCCAAGCCCATCATTATGGCGCATAAACCTACGATCACTATAAAGTCTAAAGTTAGGGGAAAGTAGGATGCGCCGATTAAACAGCCTCTTATCCCGTCGACGCTATACGTCAATGGGTTAGCGTAGACCACGTACTTTAGCCAATTAGGAAGTCCTTCAATAGGAAAGAAGGCTGTTGAAAGGAAAACTAAGGGCATTAGTAAAAGGTTCATGATTAGCTGAAATCCATGGATATCCTCCATCCTCGACGCAATCAGTATTCCAAAGCTAACGGACATGAAGGCCGTCAAGATCATGAAAATTAAAGCCGGCAACAGCCCTAGTACGGATATCTTAACTCCTAAGATCATGGAGATCGCTAAGATTATCAGCCCTTGAATAATAGCCGTAGTTGATCCTCCGAGCGTTCTTCCTATTACTATAGATATCCTGCTAACCGGGGCTACCAGTACCTCTTGGAGAAAGCCGAACTGTCTATCCCATATAACCGAAATTCCGGCAAACATCGATGAGAAGATGACGGCCATGGTGATTATTCCAGGCGCTATGAAATCTATATAGGTAAGCTTAATAGGAATGCCTGGAAATCTAGCGGAGCTAAAGCCGAAGCCTAGTATAGCTAGGAAGAAGAAAGGCTGGGCTATATTTGCAACTAGCCTGCTTCTCGCTCTAATGAACCTCTTTATTTGTCTTAACCACATTACGTATATAGCTTGTAGATCTGAAGACCTCAATATCTCATCCTCCTAGGAACGGTCCTTTGAGCGGTTTCTTCTCCATCCCTAATTCTCCTTCCCGTATAGTATAGGAAGACGTCCTCCAATGAAGGCTTCCTCATACTTATCGAAAAGATCTTCAAGCCGTTCCTCTGAGCGATGTCTACGAGATCTGGTATCCTCTTCTCTCCCTGCTTAACTCCTAAAGTTATCATTCCATCTTTAACTTTGATACTTTCTACCCATTCCATATCCCTCACTTTCTCGGCTAACAGGTTAGGGTTCAAACACTCGACATAGATGACGTCCTTACCTATGTAGCTTTTCAGCTTTTCGGGCTTATCTACAACGAGTATCTTCCCCCTATCTATTATAGCCACCCTATCACAGAGATAATCCGCTTCCTCCATGTAATGAGTAGTTAAAAATACGGTTACGCCCTCCTCTCGATTTAATTTTTTAATATAGCTCCATATCGCCCTTCTAGTCTGGGCGTCTAGGCCTAAGGTGGGCTCATCTAGGACTGTCTCTTATACACATCTGACGCTGCCGACGAATTAGACGGTGTAGAT
>CALBHZ010000300.1 GCA_937892815.1 uncultured archaeon
GAAAGATACGGATGCATCGGTAGATGCGTTTCTCACGGCTAGGTTGATGAGAAGGTTAGCTAAAAAGGTAGATCTAGACGAAATGTTACGGTTAGTAGACGAGCTAATATCTTACCTTGACGGTAATAAGGTATCTAAATAGGCCAGGTATTTGGGATACTGTTCATCTGCTTGCGTTCTGGGGAATAGATAATGCGTAGCTCCTACGGTCCTGGGCTTCCTACCGTTTATAAAATCGGCAACGCTTTCGGGAATTCCGGACATCACCATCTTGTTGTATGCGAATTTCCTGAGGAGCTTCGGGCTTAAGAGCCCGTTCCTCTTAAGGAAGCTCATGACCGCGCTCTTGGTAAGCTTAGAGCCCTTTACGCGCTTCAGCATTTCAACGGTCCTCTCCCTCATATATACGTAATACGTGTGCTTCGTTCCCTTCTCCAGCCCCATTGCGTACCTGTAGAACCTATCCAGCTTTTCCAGCCTTTCCTCGTTGAACGAATTTATGAGCTGGATGGCGTGGGAGAGCCTTATCCCAGAATCGAGTATTACGTGAAACAGAGCTCTGTACTTCAAAGGCTTGTTCTCGAGCTTCTTGAACGTTTCAACGACCTCTTTTTCACTCGGCTCCCTGAGATCGACACCAACCCTTACGCTCGGTATTGCCTTCTTCAGCTTATCGATCCACTCCTCCGAATAGCCTTTAACCACTTTGTAGAACTTCAGGAGGTTCCTCAAAGCTCTATCCAGGTGATGCCTCTCCCGTTTACACTTCTTAAATATCTCAACGATATCCCTCGGCTCCGCGATATCACTAACGTACTTATCGAGGTACCGCACGCAATCCTTTATGTAGTTACGATCCCTGCTATTAGCCTTCATAAAATCGATAAACTCCCTCTTCACGTCCTCGTTCCACCTTACAACCTCTTTCAGCTCAACGGGCTTTCCCGATAGGAGTTTTTCAGCTACTTCACATGCCTTGATTAGCCTATCCACGGTCAATCCAGCGATCCCCTCTTTAACTAATAGGGACGGTCCTAGGACCGTCCCGAAATAAGTGGCGGTCCCGGTGGGATTCGAACCCACGACCACCGGCTTAGAGGGCCGGCGCTCTATCCATGCTGAGCTACGGGACCTCCTAAAAGGTATTAGAGGAGGAAATATAAAAAATAAGTGGTAGCAAAGGATTTTTACTCTAACCCAAGGTGCGGGAATTTGGCTTTAGGTAAGCCTAGCTCTTCTTGAAGAGTTCTAATTCTTTTCGCGTATTCGAGCATTTTCTCTTTGTCGTTTTGAACTTTTGCTATCTTGTAACCTTTCCAGGCTTTCTTAAGGGCTCCCCAAGTTTGACCTTTGGTATATTTCGCCATCTCAGATCCCTTACATACTCATGAATCGTTAAATAAAAACTTTACTGCTCTCATGTAAGATGAATCCATCCTTTAGGCTCTAAACGTCTTTTCTTATCTCCTATTCTTAAAAAGACCCCTCTCTCTTTTATAACCTCTCCAATTTCTACAACGCCTATCCCGAGCCTTCTGCTCAGCTCGATCACCGTACCCACTTCTTCCTTATTAACCGTGAATACCGGCTGATACTCCTCTCCCCCAAAAAATACTAAATCTACGGGATCGTAATTGTATTGTAGAACCGCTTCTATGAATCCTTCTGGTGTAGGCATTTCATAGATAAGTATTCCAACGCTATTTATAGAGGCAATTTCATTAAGTGTTATAGATAAACCATCGCTAGAGTCCATAGAAGACGTTGCATATTTACTTATTACCTTAACTCCCAATTCTACAGGAGGTTTAGGAAAAAACACGCTATCTAAAACCTTCTTCTTCCAACCCCTTGGTATTGGCTTCCTTTCTAATAAATGGAGAAGGCCTAATTTTGTATATCCGTAAATTGGAACCGTTAAAACCCGATCACCTATCCTCGCTCCCTTACGCTTTACTACCCTATTTGCTCTCCCATACATAAAACAATCTATTACTAACTCCTTCGATTCGTTAGTATCTCCACCTATTATTTCTATATCATACTCTTTCCTTGCTATGACAAATCCCCTAATTAAGCTCCTTATCCACCGATCACTTTTATCTCTAGGCAAACCCAGGGAGATCATAGCGGCTATAGGCTTAACTCCCTTCGCTATTAAATCGGAGACACAAGAAACTATACTCTTCCTAGCTATTTGATACGGTCTCATTAACGGGGGAACATCCGTACTTTCAACTAACATGTCTACTTTAAAGACATGGTAGTATCCATCATCTTTCATAAAGGCTACGTCATCATGTAAATTGGAGAAGGATTTACTGGGCTTACCAAATTTCTTTATTAAGTACTTAATTACTTCGCTTTCATTCATTTACTAAGCGTATAGGGCAATAAAAGATATATAAACGAATAGCAGACAGATAAAGAGAAGCCCCGGTAGCATAGCCCGGTTAATGCGCTCGCCTCGTAAGCGAGAGAACGCGGGTTCAAATCCCGCCCGGGGCTCCATTTTTCTCGAGTTATTATGAAAGATAGAGAAGAATTCATTACTCTAAAC
>CALBHZ010000301.1 GCA_937892815.1 uncultured archaeon
TGTATAAGAGACAGATTCACCACCGGTTTTAAATAAAATTTTCCTATGCGCGGACTGGTAATTATAAAGGAACTATCCCCCAAATTTAACTTTTTTATATAATATTTTATATGTGGATATCTAAGGGCTTATGTGATGCTCCCCCGAGAAGTGTACTTTACAATGTTCATTGCTAGTACGCCCTTCGCGATAATTAACTTCTTCTTAGGCGTCTACGTCTTAAAGCTCGGGGGGAGCACGATCGAGGTTGGATTAGCTTACGCAGCCTATAGCCTTTTTACGGTCATTTCAAGGCCTCTTTCTGGCTTAATAATAGACAGAGGAGGTCTAAAAGGAATACTATCCGTCGGAATGCTACTTTTATCCGTAGGCTTATTATGGCTTTCGATTTCTCCCGATCCAGTTAATGCTATTGTATCGATGACTATAATCGGCATAGCTTTAGGCTTCGTAAATATAGCCTTGCTTGTTTATATAACGAGCATTGGCGGCTTCGTAGACCCCAAACCATATGGGGAACTGACCTCTGCTTCGGCTTTCGGTGGAGCCGTTGCCGCTGGTATAGGCTTCGTCATCTTAGCGATATCTCATATATTGGAGATAGCCGATGTTGTAGCCATTAAGTTATCCATCTTTACGTATACTTTAATGTGTTTTATACCAGGTCTATACCTCGTTAAAAAATTCAAACCTGTAGAACCGGTAGCTGAAGATAAGCAAGTGAATTTATCGGTCTTAATATACCTGTTAATAGCTACGGCCCTACAGGCTACAGGTTCTGGGATCTCCTATCCGATGATCATGCCCTTATTAGTTAATAGGTTTAAAGCAACCGTTTTTATGATCATGCTAGCCTTTATCCCAGCTGGAACGGCTTGGATTTTAGTCCCAATGAAGGTAGGAGATTTAATTAAGAAGCATGGGTCGCATCTATCCTACGGCCTATCTACCTTAATTAGCGCCATCACTGTTTCTTTAGTACCTCATGCTAATAATTTAGCTACTTTAAGTCTTCTTTGGTTCTTAGAAGCGGTAGGCCTATCTATATGGTATGTCGTATTACAAGCTCTAATTCCTAAAGTATCTTCAAGTAGAATTTGGGGAAGAGCTTACGGCCTCCAAAACCTAGCTTACTACGCACCATATGCTTTAGGCGCGTTTGTAGGAGGCGTTTTGTACGCTGTATTCGGCGTATACCTAACCTTTTACACAGCAGCCCTCTTTTTCGTACTCGCTCCTCTCCCCCTTATAGTAGTTAGCTTAAAGGGTATAAAGTTATGAGAGAGGTAATAGGAATAACGGGATCTCCAGCTGTAGGCAAGAGAACGGTTGGTAAATTGCTAGCTAGGCTTTGTAGCTTCAACTTCGTAGATGGAAATGAGGTAATCAAGAGTTTAGGTGTTGCAGTAGAAAACGACGAATTTGTAGTCGATCTAGAAAAGGGGAAAAGGGCTTTTAACAAAATAGCCTCACATGGAAAGGTAATCATTTCAAGCCTTTTCCTCCCAGATTTACTAAGCTCAGAGCTTGTAGATTTAGTGGTGGTATTGAGATGTGATCCGAGAATCCTCTACTACAGGTATTTAAAGAGAAATTACCCGCTTTTGAAACTAAAAGAGAACCTTACGTCAGAGTTTATAGATTACTGTTATGTGAGAAGTTTAAAAATATTTGGCGATGAAAAGGTAGTTCAGCTAGATGCTACCAGGAGGAGCCCGCAAGCTTTGGCTTTAAAGATTTACAAGATGTGGGAAGGAGAAGAAAGGAGAGCGAAAGAAAGAGTTGATTGGCTCTCAATAATAACCTCTCCCTCCGATATTGTAAGGTTTCTCATTTAACTTCCTCTCTGCTAAATCAATTTTTACGTGAACGGGAGCGTGAAGTTCTGGAGAGGATACGATAGCTTCCCCAACTTGGAGATGCGAAAGATAAGCCGATTGTTCGCTTGTAAGCCCCATCGCTCCTGAAAGCACTTTAACATCTTCAGACCAGGAAATCCTATGGGCTATTTTAATAGCGGAATTTTTTATCACTTCATGACTTATTTGACTTGGGAACTGAGCAATGAAGATCATGCCCTCTCCAAACTTCCTCAATTCATTAACCATTTTCTCCCCAACTCTAGCCGGCTCATCGAGTCTCCTTATGGGAACTATATGCCTTGCTTCCTCTATAACCGTAACGTGAATCCATTTAGAATTCTTAAAAGACGTTCTATAATCAAATATCATTTTGAGCAGCATTGTTGCGAAAATAGATCGTGTCTCAAAATCCTTAAAGTAGCCTAGCTGGATAGCGACGTTATCCCTAAGTAGCTCCTCTATGTTGAAGGTGCTTTTTCCATTTAAAGCCCTACCCGCTTGACCCTCGACTAGAGGCAAAAGCCTCCTTAGTAAAGCTAGCTTCGTTTCGTTGTCATAAGCCGATTTAACTGGGTACGTTTCTATCACTTCAACTAGCCCACCTAAGGTATGAGGATACCCTCCTGCTACCTCTTCCTCGCTAAGTAGCTTCATTAGAGCGCTCCTAAAGATAAAGCTTTGAGGAAAGGTAAATTTATAGACGTCTGTAAATATATCGGTAATAAGAGCGACATGCTCGCTTATATCTCTGCTTCTAAAAGGAGCTATAGGATTTAAAACAAATTCATCCTTTCCGGGAGCCACAACATTTCCTCCAATCTCTCTCATAACTTCATCATACTCATTGTGGACGTCTAAAACTAAGACGGGAATTCCCAACCTCACAAGCTCTTTTACTATAACTTTAGCGGTATTGGTCTTGCCTGAACCGGTCATCCCCATGATGCACACATGCCCTACTATATTATTTGGGTCGATATGCAGGTAATGCCTTTCTACTCCATCTACCAATACCTTACCTAGCTTTATACCTCCTTCATTGGGAGGAGGAACGTAAAACTTAGGCCTGGCTGGTTGACCGATACCGATAGACCCTACATCCAAAGATGGCAATACAGAGCTGTGAAGGTACGCACCATTCCTATAGTCCATTTCCACCCCCTTCAAAGAGGCGAAGTCCCATAAATTCCGAATTTCGCCTCTTTCCACTCTAACGAGATCCACATTAGGTAAGGCGACCGATAGAGAAGCTTTAATGACATTTAGGTTTTCCTCTAACTTCGATAGCACCTCCCCTTCCCTCCTCTCGTTCCACTCCTCCCAACTCCCTATAGCACATACTAATTCCATTCCTTCCTTTCTAGGTTTAGACAAAACGAGGTAAACTAGAGGTATCTTAGATTTGTATATAGCTTCAAAAAACCCTCTAAGCCTCGCTTGAGCGTAAAACTGCTCAATAACTTGACCCGGTCCTTGGTGTACGCTAGGAATTACCTTGTAAAACCCGAAAACCCTTTTTCCATCTACAATTAGGTACTTGCCCTTGTGTACCTTAATCCCGCCTTCTTTCCTTCCTCTAATGAATAGCATAATCCTCTACCACTTCCACAGGAATCCAAATAGGGATTCTAAGGCCTTAGAGATATCATTCCATATGTTAGTAACAAATTCACCTGCCTTCATTAAAGACGATTGAATACCTCCTATTAATAATCCAAGAGTTATCAAAGCTACAACCAACAACAGTGCCTCTTCTACTAGTTGAGCCCCTCTCCTCATTGTATCACCCTAGAAAATAACTGAACGGATTTATAAGCACCCTAAGTAGCAATGGCTCGAGAAGTTTCCAAGCTACAAAATCCGAAATTAATAAAGCCCATAAGGAAAATCCCATAAATACATAATCGGATCCTCCATCCATCCCCTTAGTTAGATAGTATGAGGAAATTAAACAGCATGCTATCATCCAGATCTTACCTATAGGCGATAGAGGAGAGGGCTGAGAGCCTAATACCAAGGGCAATACCCTAGTAACAACGGGTAAAAGTATAGCTAGGAAAATCGCCATCATTCCTCCTTTAAATTTAAGAGCGTTATTAACCTCATTTAACTTCATTTCTATCCCTTCTAATTCAGATATGTATCTGTTGACCTCGGGTGTTGCTTCTATAGCTAAACGCCCTATTTTGCTCGCTTCGGATACATAGAAGGCCAACCCTCTTTTACCTCCTTTAGGAAGCTTCCCTCTAACTATCTCAGCAATGTCCTCTCTCCCTCCTACATGATATATCCCCCTAATTAAAGATCCATGCGCTAAAACTTGTTCTACAAGCTTGTAATCCTCCCTTTTCTCACGATTCCTCCTTCTCTTCCATCCTAAAACTATTAATCCTCCTCCTATAACCGCTAACGTTAAATTAA
>CALBHZ010000302.1 GCA_937892815.1 uncultured archaeon
TCTGCGAGTAGAATTTTAGCCGAAGCGGCTTTAACGAAGGGCTTGTACATACAGGCCTTTCCAGAGTTCGGTGCTGAAAGAGCAGGCGCTCCTATAGCAGCCTATACTAGGCTCTCAGACCGACCTATAGAAATCCATTCATTTATCTACGAACCCGATGTAGTGGTTGTCGTAGATAAAGGCATGGTCTTCTATCCGATTATAAGAGAAGGACTGAAGAGAGGAGGAAAGGTGGTGGTTAACTATGCAGGAGATCCAAAGATCGTAAGGGAGAAACATGCTCTTAATTCTGAAACTACGGTAGTAACGGTTGATGCTACTACTATAGCTCTAGAGACCATAGGAAGGGACATACCGAATACTCCGATGCTTGGGGCCTTTCTCAGGGTATGTGAACACGTAGATCTGGAAAGCGTGGAAACGGTATTATCTAAGAGGTTTAAGGGAAGCATATTAGAAAAGAACAAGGAAGCTTTAAGAAGAGGTTATGAGGAGGCGAAGGTAGGATGAAGGTAAAGGAATTAGAAGAACATCCCACGTTTGCGGCGGTTCTCCCTCCAGCAACCTCTGAGGAATACGATACGACTGGATGGAGAGCCTTTAAACCCGTCGTAGATAAAGAGAAATGTACTGGATGTTTAATTTGCTGGGTTTATTGTCCAGAACCGGCCATAATTAGAACGCCAGATAGGAAGATAGAGTTCGATTACAAACATTGCAAGGGATGTGGTATCTGCGAGGTTGAATGCCCAGTTAAAGCTATAAAGATGGTGAAGGAGGTATGATGGTACAAAAATTAGCTTTATCGGGGGATGAGGCGATAGCTTACGCGGTCAAACAATGCGACGTAGATCTAGTAGCGGCTTATCCTATTACCCCTCAAACGATAATTGTGGAGAAGATATCAGAGTTCGTAGCAAATGGAGAGTTCGATGGAGAGTTCATACCTGTCGAATCCGAACATAGCGCTCTATCTACATGCGTAGGAGGTTCCTTAACCGGAGCTAGGGTGTTTACCGCTACTGCTAGTCAAGGTTTAGCTTTAATGCACGAAATACTCTACGCTGCGTCCGGTCTGAGAACACCGATAGTTATGGCTATAGTAAATAGGGCTTTAAACTCGCCATTAAGCATTCACAACGATCACGCCGATATGATGGGATCAAGGGATTGCGGTTGGATACAGATATACGTTGAAAACGTGCAAGAAGCTTACGATAGGATCATATTCTCCTTTAAGTTAGCTGAAAGGGAAGACGTTCTACTTCCAGTAACCGTTAACTTAGATGCCTTCTTCCTTTCACATAACGTTGAATCCGTAGAACTAATAGAAGATGGAGTCGTTAAGAAGTTCCTAGGAAGGCCGAAGAGGAAGTATAGATTGGATCCAGACGAACCGTATAGTTTTGGTGCGATGGCCTATCCTTGGAACTGCTTCGAGTTCAAGTATCAACAGGTCGTAGCAATGAGAAACGCATACAAAGCGTTCGATGAAGTAGAGGATGAATTCAGCAAAATATCAGGTAGGAAGTATGGTAAGTTAGGCAAGTATTGGACGGATGACGCAGATTACCTCATGTTTATAATGGGAAGCTCAGCTGGAACGGCCAAATACGCTGCTAGGCTTATGAGACAAGAGGGGCTAAAAGTTGGAGTTGTGAGCGTAAAGCTATATAGACCGTTCCCGGAAAAGGAAATACTTGAAGTCTTAGAGGGAAAGAAGGGAATAGCCGTAATGGATAGGAGCATAAGCTTTGGAGCTCCAACTCCTCCACTAGCATCCGACATTAGAAGCGTTATGTTCGCCAATGATATGAAAGTGCCAATGATGAGCTTCGTATACGGAATGGGAGGTAGGGACTTCTCAGTTCAAGATGCAAGAAATATATTCGAAATGTTGATGAAAAAAGACCCTTCCGAATATCCTAAGGAGACGATCTATTACGGGGTGAAAGCATGAGCTATAAGCCTATTCGAACCCTGTTCGAACTTCCTACGGAGGAAAACCTAGCACCAGGACATAGAATGTGTTCAGGATGTGGAGTTACGGTAGGCGTTAGACAGATACTCCTCGCTGCTCCAAAAGACGTAATAGTCGTAACGGCGACCGGCTGTCTAGAGGTATCCACCGTCGCATATCCGTATACAGCGTGGAGATGTCCTTGGGTACACGTTGCCTTTGAAAACGCGGCAGCTGTCGCTTCGGGAATAGAAGCCGCTCTAAAAGCGTTGGAGAGAAAGGGGTATGGGAAGAGGCATCCGGTAATAGCATTCGGTGGAGATGGAGGTACATACGACATAGGCATTCAAGCTCTTTCGGGGGCATTGGAGAGAGGACACAGGTTTCTATACGTATGTTACGATAATGAGGCGTATATGAACACGGGAATACAGAGATCCGGTGGAACGCCCTATGGAACTTGGACGACTACTACGCCTTTCGGAAAGGTAAGGCCTGGGAAAACCGAGGTAAAAAAGAACTTAATGGGAATAGTAGTAGCTCACGGTATACCCTATGCAGCGACCGCATCCATATCTCATTGGAAGGATTTAATGAACAAGGTTAGAAAGGCCTTGTCTTGCGATGGACCGTCGTTTATCCATTTACTTACTCCCTGCAATAGAGGATGGAGGTTCGACCCAGCTCAAACTATAAGAATTGCTAAATTAGCGGTTGAAACGAGATACTTTCCATTATATGAGGTAGAAAACGGCGTATATAGGATCACCGTTCCAGTCCCCAGACCTAAACCTATAGAGGAGTTCATAAAAGCTCAGGGTAGGTTAAGGCATTTACTTAGACCGGAGTACGCCGATGCATTAGCTACGTTCAAGAAGCAGGTAGAGGATTACTACTCGTACGTAGAGATGATGACGAAAGCAACAAGCTCTAAATAACTACCCTAATTTTTTAAGTTAACCCCTCAACATCGTGCGGCAACCCTTCTAGATATGCTGCATGAGTTATTTTGATGAATAAAGCCTTTTCTTGTAGTTCTTTGATATTCGACGCTCCACAGTAACTCATGCCAGACCTCAATCCTGATATCAACTGCTCTAAGACCTCTCTTACGCTCCCTCTATAAGGTACGTAAGCTTCGACCCCTTCTGCTTTATAAGACATATCGATTAAATCCTCTACTTCATATCTCTCTTGCATCTCCTTTCCTAACATAGCGTAAAATGAGGCCATCCCTCTGTATATCTTATACCTCTTACCGTTTCTAAATATTAGAGGACCGGGGCTTTCATCAGTACCTGCTAAAAGGTTTCCTATCATAACGCTACTAGCACCCGCTGCCAAGGCCTTTACCAGATCTCCTGATTTCCTTATCCCTCCATCCGCTATTATCGGTACGTCTAGCTTCCTCCCCGCCTTTGCACATTCCATAATGGCCGTTAATTGCGGGATTCCCGCTCCCGTAACGACCCTAGTTGTACAAACCGAGCCTGGACCTACCCCTACCTTTACTCCATCAGCTCCAGCTTTAACTAAATCCTCAACTCCTTCTGACGTAGCTACGTTTCCAGCTATAACAGGGGCTTCCTTCAACTCGGCCTTAACCTTCTTAATAGCGTCTATAACTAGAGTGCTGTGTCCATGCGCGACGTCTATGAATATCACGTCAACCCCTGCTTTCCACAGCTTCTTCGCTCTTTCTAAGTAATCACCTCTCACTCCAATAGCGGCTCCTACCATTAACCTACCCTTGCTGTCTTTAAGAGCTCTCGGATTCATCGTCCTATTTACGACATCTCTAGCCGTTATCAGGCCAATTAACCTATCGTCGTTATCTACAATTGGGATCTTCTCAATCTTATATTTTCTAAACATATCCTTAGCTTCCTCTAGTCCTATTTTCTTCTCGGCTACAATTAACTTCGCTCTGGGAGTCATTACCTCCCTTACTTCCTTACCGTCGTTCTCAAACAATACATCCCTTCTACTCACTATACCTAGCAGCCTTTTATGATCGTCGACTACTAGTAGCCCCGATATCCCCCACTTCTCCATGAGCCTTTTCGCTTCCTTTACTTTAGACTCCGGCCTTATCGTTATAGGATCCTCAATAATCACATTCTCAGCTCTCTTTACCTTTGCTACCTCTTCAACCTGTCTATCTATAGGCATGAATCGATGTATTACGCCCAACCCTCCCTCTCTAGCTATAGCTATCGCCATTTTAGATTCAGTTACCGTATCCATAGAGGCTGAAAGGATGGGGATATTTAGCTTAATTTCCCTCGTTAAATAAGTTGTAAGGTTCACCTGGCTTCTGGATACTATATTAGATAATCGAGGAACGAGGAGTACATCATCGAAGGTTAGCCCCTCTCCCACTATCTTGTTCACTTAATTCCCTTTACAAGGCTTTCTACTTCCTAATATTTAAGCTTAAAGAGGATAAAGTTTTAAAACGGTTAATTGTGAGAAGATACTGGCGAACCTTGAAAACTTTAGGATTTATAGGCTTAGGCAAAATGGGTTCTTCAATGGCTTTAAGAGCGATTAGGATGGGGATGTCTGTGGTGGGATATAATCGGAGTAAAGAGAGGGTACAACACCTCAAAAATAAAATCGAGCTTTTATCCAGTATAAGGGAGGTATGTAATAGGGCGGACGTCATAATCGTTATGGTATCGGACGACAAAGCCGATGAGGACGTAACGATAGGAAATCGAGGGATATTCGATAACATAAAATCGGGAAGGGTAGTGATAGACTCGAGCACTATAAGTCCGTCCTTATCTAGAAAGCTAACCGACAAGTTGAGGAGAAAAAGAGCAACTAGAATTGAAATGCCAGTGATGGGAGGCCCTTCTCTTGCCTTGAGGGGAGAGCTAGTAGCTATAATAGGGGCGGACAGAACGAAATATGAGGAAAATCTAGATATTATAAAGATCTTCGCAAATCGTATATTCTATGCCGGAGGGGCTGGCTCGGCTTTAATGTTAAAGCTCGCCTTAAACTTTTTAATTGCGGCATATGCTGAAGCGATAGCTGAAGGGCTAAGCTTCGTCAAGAAAGCCGGACTGGATCCCATGTTACTAATACAGATATTGAATGCTACTGCCTACAAAACGGCTTTTAGCGAAACTAAGGCGATTAACATGGTTAAGGAGAACTTCGAACCCACGTTTTACTTGAAACATATGGCTAAAGATCTCAATATAGCTTCAATTACAGCTTATGAAATAGAAGCCTTCATGCCGGCGCTATCTACCTTAAAGGAAATATATCGAGGAGCGTGCAATAGCGGTTTAGCCGATTTAGACTACAGCGCTGTAGCTAAGTTTTTAGCGGAGTTGAACTCAAGTAAACGTTAAAAGTACGTACTCCATCTACCTAATGGAGCCGGGGTGTCGGAGCGGTTACGAGTCCGGCTGCAGACCGGATACACGTGGGTTCGAGTCCCACCCCCGGCTTCAGTTTTTGATCCTGCAAAATTGACATGAGACGATTTTGGTAGGGTAGGAGGAGGGCTAAGATTTGGGCTAGTTCGTTACTGAATCTAGTAACGAGCTTGCCTTTTTTAGCGTTCGTTACCAAATTTAGATCTTGTAAGCAGTTACGCAGTTTGGTACGGATGGTATGGAGTAACTTCCTTTCGTAATTCGGATTAGGTTTAAGAATGCCTGAAAGGTACTCACGTTCCGCTCTGCTTAACATGATCCCCTTAGCCAAACGTCCCATCCTCCTTTATTTCATAACGAGTTAATTCCTTATAACGGTTTAGTTTAGAAGATTTATTCACCTTTCTATTCCTTTCGTCCCAACATTTCCAATATAAAATAATGTACATCCGTTATATCCCCTAAATCCAGGATTTAAATCTGCATTTATGCTCCAAAACGCTCTATCGCTATGATCGCCTGTAATTCCATCTTCGTTTGGTTGCATGCCGTGATCTGAAATTATAAGGAAGAGCGTGTCCTTTGGAACCATTCGCTTAAGCTCGCGAGCAAGCTTATCAAGCTCGAAATATGTACGCATTAGTCCGTCAACATCTGAATAAAGTGTATGGCCTATCCAATCTGCAATCTCGAAATATGCTCCAAATAAAACCCACTCATTTGAAATATGCTTCATAACTTCCTTTTTCCGCATCTCGTGGATTTCCCACGTTAATTTGTCCACGGCTTTAATACCGTTTTTGAGGCCTGCCTCTGTCCTAACTTGGTAAATCCAATCTGGCTCGTTGTAGCACTTAAACCAAACAGCTATCGATGGCTTAACCATATCGAAGAGCGTTGAATATAGATAATCCTCTCTCGTTACCGACTTCGGCTTTACCCCTAGTCTCATGAAAAGCTTTCACTTGCCCTTTATATGTTTAATGATCGGTAAATGCCTTAAAATTCGAAAACCTTGTTGTACTTTATCATCGTTCTCACTTTGTGCTCCTTCGGTCTCTTTCCCGTAAGAAATGAGACCCAAATTAAGGACGTGTACGGTTCGATGATCATTCTATCCATGA
>CALBHZ010000303.1 GCA_937892815.1 uncultured archaeon
CAGCGCTAAAAACGGCGGGAAGCTCCTCGTAATCTACATTTATTTTCTCAATAGCGTCTTCAGCCGTATAGGGATCGGTAGCGGCTACGGCAGCAACGGGATCTCCAACGAACCTAACCTTAGTATCTAATATCTTCCTATCCCTTATCTCCTTCCACGGTACGTACGTAAAATGCCTCGTGAACCTATGAGATGGTACATCAAATGGGGTGATTATAGCTACTACTCCCGGAATCCTTACAGCTTCCGAAATATCGACCTTTTTTACAATAGCGTGGGGAACGGGGCTCCTTAAAATCTTGCCATAAAGCATCCCTGGTAAGTTTAAATCGTCGACGTACTTCGCCTCTCCAGCTACTTTCTGAAAGGTATCGGCTCTAGGAACGTCCTTGCCTACGTAGAGGTACTTCTCCCTCTCTAAGATTAAGGTCTCTATGCTCAACTCTGACCACTTTTCATAACCTCGGATGCCTTCTTTATCGCCTTAACCATAAACGGATATCCGCCGCATCTACAGAGATTTCCGCTTATCGCCTTCTTAATCTCCTCTTCGGTAGGAGAAGGGTTTTCCATCAAGTAAGATAGAGCGGTCATTAAAACTCCGGGAATGCAATAGCCACACTGTACGGCGTGTTCTTCAATGAAGGCCTTTTGCAACGGATGTAGTTCTTCATCCTTCTTGAGGCCTTCGACGGTCAATATTTCAGCTCCGTCTACTTCAACCGCTAAGACCAAGCATGAATTAACCGCTCTACCGTTAACTATAACCGTACATGCTCCACCATCTCCCGTACCACATCCCTCTTTAGGCCCTGTGAGGCCTAGCTTCTCCCTTAACACATGTAGTAAAGTTTCGTTAGGCTTAACATCTACCTTTTCGGCCTTTCCGTTAACGGTTAAGGTAATTATCAAAATTCAACCACCTCCCTTAGCTCTGTCTCTTATACACATCTCCGAGCCCACGAGACCTCTCTACATCTCGTATGCCGTCTTCTGCTTGAAAA
>CALBHZ010000304.1 GCA_937892815.1 uncultured archaeon
TTTCAAGCAGAAGACGGCATACGAGATGTAGAGAGGTCTCGTGGGCTCGGAGATGTGTATAAGAGACAGGCCTTCTCTACCTCCTTTACCATCGCTCCCCTAAGCCAGCTATCCGGCTCGCAGAGTACGATGACGTTCGAATTAACGTAGTTCTTCAAGGCTAAAACGACGGCTAACGAGTACATGACCTTTCTCGCAGCTTCCCATTTAAACCCAGATAGATCTAATAGAATGGGTTTGCTGAAATCTAGCTCTACGTCCTTTCCGAAGGATACGGAAGATACGTACATCATTAGCTCCTTTAACCTCTCCGCTACCCCCCTTACTTGGTAATCGTTAGTTTCTAAGGAGTCCAGGAATCCGGTTAATCCGAAGATCGTAATCGATGGAGAAGTCCTGAAGAACCTGCTTAAAATAGCCCCGATTACCGCCCTCCCCCTATCGTCTAGATTTAATGAAAAGCATAGAACGTCTATTAACTGATCTAAGCTCATAAGCTCCAATAGCTTATAGCTGAAGAGGCTTCCTCCTACGGCCTTCATCCAAGATGGCCAGCTCTTAACGTCTATTACTACGGGATTGAGATCTATCTCGATAAGCCTCTTAGCTATAGAAGGAGCTAGCTCGTAAGCCTTTTTGCCATATATGCAAGTTCCGTACAACAGATCTATAACCCCGATCGTCTCGATCATCTAAATCGCTATACATCGGAAGGGTAAATAAAGGGCTAATTTGTAAAACGTCACCGGTAAGCCTTTACCAACTATCTATCTCGATAAAATGGTAAATCGGTACCTACCTAGAGGATAGGATGTAACATATGCCTAGAAGAACTAAAGCTAACATAGCTCCCCCTACTAAGTAGAGCGGTTGATTTTGATGGATTGCCTGGAATACGGCTAAGGCGAATACGATAGCCGGAGGGATGAGAAATCCCCATCTTCCTCTCCTCTTCTTCTTAGGAGGAGACGATCTAATAGATGAGATAACTTCAATTAAGAGAGGCGTTGGATACCAGATCCCGTTTTTCCTCATTACAAGGCCTGCACCTTCCATGTTTATCAACATTTTCCTCAAGTTAGATGGATCCGCTTCCATAGATCTAGCTAGCTCATTTAACCTCATAGGCTTCTTTAGTAGCAGTAGAGCTATAGCTACCCTAGACTCGCTAGATAACGCCTCAAATATCTTAGCTATAGGCTTCAGCTCCTCCCTTTCCACACGTTATATAAAACGCTGAAAGTTTATAAGTACTACATTACGTCGATGATGTGATGCCAAAGAGGATACCGAGACAGCCTGAAATAAACATAGGGACCGCAGGACACGTAGATCACGGAAAATGCCTAACGCTAGACGACTTCCTCCTGTTTAGAGGTGAAATGGTAAGGGGAAGAGACCTATTACAGCTCGTTCATAAGCGCGGTAATTTAATTCTCTATAACGAAAACGAAGAGCTATATTCGATCAATGGCTCTACCTATAGCTTTAACTCAGATTGGAGCTTGAGTTTAACCGAACCCTTCGTGTACGTGCAAAAGTATGATGGAGCTATTCTAGAGATCGAGACCTGCAAAGGAAGGAGGGTTAAAGTAACTCCTTCCCATCCCCTCTTCAGTAGAGATAAGGAATGGGTACGCGCCGATAAGCTTAAGGTAGGAGATGAAGTAGCGGTTTTCAAAAAAGCAGCAAAAGCGGAAGGAGAGGTGAGAGTTAGAGCGGAATCAGACTACGAGCTCGCCAATTTACATTACAAGCTATCTAGAGAGGGCTTCGACGTAGAGATAAGATGGGGGAAAAAGCCGCTATTGATCGCTAGGGAGAAGGGAGGCGATGATAACGTAACGTGGGATAAGATAACTTCTATTACGAAGAAGAAGTACTCAGGATATTTAATAGACCTCTCAGTACCGTATTACCATAATTTTATAGCCGGCTTAGGATGCTTCATATCCCATAATACCACCATGGTTGAAGCTTTAACCGGAAAGTGGACGAGCGCTCATAGCGAAGAGCTCAGAAGGGGAATTACGATAAAAGTAGGATATGCGGATGCTCCAATATACGAGTGTAGGAGCTGTCCTAAGCCAGAAGCCTTCAATACCGATGGCGTGTGTAGCCACTGTGGAGGAGAATCCGTTCTCAGAAGAGTAGTAAGCTTCGTCGATTGTCCTGGACATGAAAGCTTAATGGCTAATACCTTAAGCGGAGCGGCCTTAATGGACGGCGCTATACTCGTTATAGCCGCTAACGAACCCGTGCCGCAACCTCAAACTAGGGAGCATCTCCAGGCTTTAAAGATGATAGGCATAAAGAACATCGTCGTAGTCCAGAATAAGATAGACCTAGTTAGCTACAATCAAGCGTTAAATAATTACGAAAGAATACTGGACTTCCTATCTGCCTACGGATATGCGGATGCTCCTATAATACCGATATCGGCTCAAAAGGGGTACAATATAGATGCCTTAATTGAAGCAATTGAAGAGTACATACCAACCCCCCAAAGAGATGAATCCGCTCCACCGCTAATGCAGGTACTGAGGTCCTTCGACATCAATAAGCCTGGAACTCCCATTGAGAAGTTCGTTGGAGGCGTACTAGGAGGATCTTTAAAGCAGGGAGTATTGAGAGTTGGCGATGAAATAGAGATCAAGCCGGGAATATACTTAAGGGAGAAAAACGCCTATCAGCCCGTAATAACTAAGGTAGTAAGCTTAGGAACTGGAGCTGGACTTGTAGATGAGGTTAAGCCAGGAGGTCTAATAGCCGTAGGAACCACTTTAGATCCCTACTTTACGAAGAGTGACGTCATGGTAGGCAACTTCATAGCTAGGCCTGGGATACTTCCAGATCCGGTCTGGGAGATAACCATGGAAACTCAATTGTTGGAAATAGCCGTAGGAACTCAAGAGCTGGTTAAGGTGGAGAAGTTAAAAATGAACGAGCTTCTCAGATTAAACGTAGGAACGGCGGTAACGGCAGGCGTTATAACCTCCATTAAGGACAACATAGCGACCGTTAAGCTAAGGAGGCCCGTAGTCCTACTTAAAGACTCCAGAATCGCTATAAGTAGGAGGATAGGGGATAGGTGGAGGTTAATAGGCGTTGGTGTGCCGGCTTGAAGGTCGTATTCGATACGAGCTTTATCATATACATATGTCAAAAGCCTAGCTCCGTTATGAGGGAAATGAAGGACGTTCTAGGCAAGGTAGAGATAGTAGTCCCATCTCCGGTTTACGACGAGGTAAGGAGGCTTGCTAAGAGGAAGAAGCCTGCTAAAATAGCTTTAGAAAAGCTATCCAAAGACGCTGAGATAGTAGAACACGGAGGCCCAGCCGATAAAGCTATAATAGACGTGGCTAGAAGGCTGAAAGCTCCTATAGCAACTACAGACCTCTCGTTAGCCTCTAAGCTCAGGAGGGAAGGCCTACCTTACTTTACAGTGAAAGACGATCACTTAGTAACCATAGGAAAGCCCATCCTCTGAATAAAAGTTATAAGCATATTAGTTAAGAGATAGTCCAGAGGAGGTTCTTAAGTTGTTTCAAATAGTAAGGCTTAGAGATGTAGTAAGAATACCTCCGGATAAGATCGGAAAGCCCTTAAGGGAGGTAGCGACCGAGATTTTAAGGGCTAGATATGAAAGTACCCTATCTTACGATTACGGTTATATAATTAGGGTTTTTGACGTAAAGGTTGACCCCGTAGGAAAGCTAGTACATGGAGATGGCGGTACTTATCATAAAGCGGAGTTCTCCATGTTGACCTTTTACCCTAAAGTCGGAGAGATCATTGAAGGAGAAGTCGTTGAAATAACGGATTTCGGAGCCTTCGTTAAAATAGGGCCAGCCGACGCTCTCCTACACATCAGCCAGATCTTAGATGATTATCTATCAATTGATATGAAGCAGGGGATGATTATAGGAAGTAATACTCAAAGGGTTTTAAAGGTAGGCTCAAAGGTGAGGGTTAAGATAACGGCCGTAAGCTTGGGAAGGGGAGCTAGCTTAGGGAAGATAGGGGTTACCTGTAGACAGCCCTTCCTAGGAGCTTTAGAGTGGATAGAGGAGGATTTGAAGAAGATTAAGGAAGCTAAGGAGGCGAAGAAGTAATGGTGAAAGAGCTAGCTTGCAGGAAGTGTAGGGCTCTAACTACGGGAAAGACCTGTCCGATTTGCGGCTCAAGCGACTTAACCGAGAATTGGAGCGGTCTAGTGTTGATAGTAGATCCGGAGAACTCGGAAATAGCTAAGATTATAGGCGTTAAGGAGAAAGGGAGATATGCCTTAAACGTTGTCTAAAGACCTAATATTATCTACTAAAACTAGGAGGAAGCTAAAAAGGCCTTTAGGAAGGCTTATAGAGAAAATCGATGATAACGTAATAAAAGAGCTCGCTGAAGGCCCTTTCGTTACGGTCGGAGATAGGGTTACCGAGACCTTTACCGATAAGGGCCTTTCCCCTCTCCTAGAGATAGTAGATGCTAGGGAGATGAGGAGGGAAAGGAAGCTTCCCAAAGGCCTCTATCAAGCGTTGGTAAAAGTTAGGAATCCGGCCGGAACGATTACCGAGGAGGCGATGAACGCCATTAGGGAGTCCTTCAAGAAAGGGGAGAGGATAAGGATACTGGTAGACGGAGAAGAGGACCTACTCGCCCTTCCATGTATATATTATGGGCCAAACGGGCTAAAAGTTCTCTACGGTCAACCTAAAAAAGGAATAGTGTGCGTTGAGGTAAACGAGAAAAGCAGGTTAAAAGCCAAAAAGCTCTTAATGGAAATGGGGATGAAGGAGAGCTTATAAATAATGAAGTAAGGAGGTTGTGAAGGATGGCGGTGGAACGATTGAGCCTCATTGAAAACAAGCTTTTGGAAAGGAAGGAGGCGATCTACCTATTCAAGGAAATGGCGGGTAAGCTAACTAGGAAGGAAGCCATTAAGATGGTAGCTCAGGATCTATCGGTTCCAGAGGAAAAGGTCATTCCCGTAAAGCTGAAGACCGAATTTGGAACTAGAAACGTGAAGGGTATCTTCTACATATATGACGATCTGAACAAGGCTAAGCTTCAAATACCTGAATATATGTTCTTGAGGCTATTGGGTAAAGAGGAGAGAGCGAAGATTTTAGAGGAGAGGAGGAAGGCTAAAGTAGCGGCGAAGAGGAGGTAAGGCTCATGGGTAAAGGGAAAAGCCCCCAGATCTGGAAGTTCTACAAGATAGAAGGAAGTAAGCTAGTTAGATTGAGGAGGGAATGTCCTAGATGTGGAAGAGGAGTATTTCTAGCTAAACACAAGGACAGGCTCCATTGTGGGAAATGCGGGTATACGGAGTTCATTAAACCGACTTAAGCACTCCCCTTATAGCCTCTATCATATCGTCTGGAGCTATAGTTCTAAAGGGCAAAACGTACTTCTCCTTAGCCGCATTCCTCAAAACTTCCCCATCGTAGGAATATTTCTTAACGAATAGTTTAGCTAGCTCCTCCGCCTTATCCCTAGACGGAGCGTACCAGCATGAATAGTACAAAAACTCCGCTACATCCCACGATGGATCCCCTCCTTTCTCAGCTTGTTCTAAATCCACCAATAACGGCTTACCCTTCGTAATGATAACGTTTTCCGGCTTAGTATCTCCTATTCCAAATCCTGCTTTATGAGCATGAGATAGAGTTTGAACGAAAGCCGAGATCTCATCAACACCTTCTCCCCTTGAGAAAAACAGCTTTAAGAAATCCGATAAGCTCTTCCCTTCAACGTACTCCTTTACCAAAACCCTATCCCTCAAGGATACTAAGAGGATCTTAGGCGTTAAGACGCCCGCCTTCCTAAGCTCGATACAAGCCGCGTATTCCTTCTCGAGCCTAGTCATAGGCTTAACGCCGAAAGGCCTAATCGGCTTAGCTATCACCCCTACGATTATCCACTTTATACTCCAAAAATCCAAGAACTTCTTTACAACGACTTTTTCCTCCTTCCCACGATCTCTAAGCTTGTACAAATAGGTAGTTGAGAAGAAGCTACCCATAGGCCTTACCTCTACTTTAAAGTACTTGGATAAGCCTAGGCTTTCTCCAAGCTTTTCTAGCCATCCCTCTTTAAAGACCAAGTCTCCTTCGATTAAGGATAAGGATAGCTTAGGCTCTCTTAGATCCTGAGGCAGCTCGTAAAACCTAGAAGCCCTAGATATCTTAGAATACGTCTCCTTTAAAACGACGTCGAACCCGACCTTACCTGCAATTCCATGAACCAGATACTGCTTAATTCCCCTCTCTATCTGAATAACCTTCCTCTTGAAGAAAGGGCTTTTTAAGATCGAAAGCCCTTTCTCGGTTAACCTGTACGTATCACCCTCTTCTTCAATTAACCCTTCTGAAATTAAATCCTTCGTAGCTTCTCTAAACCCCTCTAGCGTACTCCTTAAGTTATCCTTTCCCCTAGGTCCTGAGTAAGTCATAGCGTAGCTGTATAAGGCCGGAGGATATATCGTAGCTCTCTTCTTAAGCTTCGAGAATAGAAAGTACTTCAAGGGTATCTTCAAGTACAAGGCCATCTCATTAAACTCGTCTGCGAGCTCTCCAAGCTCCTCCTTAATTACCCTTTTCTTAAAAGCGACCTCTACCTTCCTCCAATATTCCTCGTTAACTAGAGGAAGGTACGGGTTCAAGAGCCTACCTACTACGAACTCTCCTAACTCGGCTTTCTCAGCGTCTTTAATAAGCGCCTTTTCATCTACTAAAAGCATTGAAAGGTTTAGCCCTTCACAATTCTCGTACACGTATCTGACCTTTTCCTTAGCCCTTTCAATCGCTACTAAGATATCGTAATCGCTTCCCGGCTTAGCATATCCAGCTACCTTGCTACCGTATGCGGCTATTGCATGTACCTTCCCCCTCTCGTAACAAAACTCCTTTATGACCTCTACCTCTTCCTCGCTAAGCCCTTTCATTCCCTTATCCTCCTCAAAAGCCTAATCAAGTCCTCATCTAACTTTAAGTTCAAGATAGCCTTCATCGGTATCCTTATTACGTTCTCTTCAGGGCTAATGTTTACGGTTGGAAGCCCTTTCTCTATCCATCTCTTCATGGTCTTATTGTTCAAGGCGTCGTCTGATAGGCCGTCTAAAAACCTCTCCTTGAGCAGCCTGACTATCGACCTATACCTTCCAAATATAAGCTCTGGCTTAACGGCTTCCTCTACGTCTCTATAGCTAGCTTCAAAGACCGTGGTTGATATTTCAGAGCTTAAGATCTCGAACTCGTTTATCCTCCTAGCAAGCTCTATATAGTGGGTAAATTCGTGCGCTACAACGGCTAAGAGCGTGTCCTTAGATGCGTAGAGATGTAGAGGGAGGGTAAATTCAACCGCGAACATCATCTTGTCCTTTGAGATAATAGGCTTATTTCTCGCATATAGTATGGCAGTCTCACCTAAAGAGCTTCGCATAATTAAAGCGTAGGGAGCTAGATACCAGAGAGGATATTTAACCCCAGTAGCCTTCTCAACCTTCTTAATAGCCTCCTCGATGTACTTCATTCTCTTCACTGATAACGAGAAAATCTCCTCAGATAACATCTTCTTCTTTACCGCTTCCTTTACCAACAACAATGGATCGAACAATGTATGCATCCACTTTATACTATCGATTAACCTCTATAAAGCCTTGTCTAAAAATAGATAGGTTGAACTAGCCTTGCTTGTATCTGAGAACTAAGCTACTTACAGTTCGTGAGCTGGAGGCTAACCCTACAGCTCGACCCTTTTGAGTTGATGCCCCTTGTTCTTATTCACATGATCTACGGCGGCACCAACGTCTAGGGTCGTAAAGCCGCAGGTTATGCACTCATACCTCCAGCCTTTAAACCCGCCCTTCTTTGGCATCTTTACACCTTATGCCCGCCCTCGTATCATAGTATTTAAACTTGTCTATCTGCTGTAAGTAGGGCTAAAGCGGCGGCGCTTACATAAACGGAGTTCTCTACCTGATCTAAGGCCACGCTAAGCGGGCCATTTATTATAGCCATAGTAGCTCCCTTTCCTCTAGAAATAGGCAGATCGTGGATTACGACTACGTTTCTATCCGCTAAATCCATCAAATCGGGAGTTAGGAGCCAATCCATGTACTTATCGCGAACTTCTACCTCTCTATCTCCTCCAAATTTATTTAACCCGAGCTTAACGCATTCTTTGCTTGCCCAGCTCCTCAAAATTAAAACCTGAGCTCCTATTAAAGCCTGTTTAAAATCACGTTCTACTTTAAAGCTCCCCCCGTATTCATCAGCACTTTCCTTAGCTTTAAGCATCAAATCTTCGTCTAGCTCGAAGCCTGGAGGAAATGCGAGTATTACATCCATGGCGTACCTCGTAGCTATCAATATATCGTCCTGAACTGCTCCTCTACTCCTCACTTCATCGCTGTAGATCCATGTTATTACACACTTCTTCCCTCTAACATCATCTCCAAGCTTTTCCTTAATAGTTAACATATCGGAAATAGCTTGAACCGGATTGAACTTCTCATCTCCTAAGTTTAAAACGGGTACATCGATTCTCTCAGCACATCTCCTTACTACGCTATTGCCAAATCCGTACGGATGTTTTATAGCTTCTTCGCTCAACTCCATTACTATAGCGCTTCCCGCTTTTCCGCATATCCTCGCTATATCTACAATCCTTTCTTCATCTAAGGTCGGTAGGTTAATGAAGTGAACACGGCCTCCCAAGATATCGACCGCTGCTCCAATGCATACTCTAGCTATAACGGCTTCATTACAATACAACATGAAAAGGCTCCTATCTTTAAGGAGCTTTGGGACGTTTCCGGCATAGCGCCATCTCTTTATATCTTTAGCGAGCGAGATTAAAAGCTCGATATCCTCTACTCCCCATTCCTGCGTTGAAATTAGATCCTTCCTTTTAAGCATCTTATCTACAAAGTTAAAGGAAGTTAGCTATAGCTTTAATGAACCTCTCATCCTCCACTATATCCCTAACCGATATCACTCCATATAACTTTCCTTTCTCGGTAATTACTAAGTGCCTTATCTTATTCTCGGACATTAAATGGGCGGCTTCCTCGATTCCTGCATCGCGTTCCAACGATATCACGTTCTTGGTAGCTATCCGCATTACACTCAAATCTAAATCTTCGCCTCTCGCTACGGCTTTAACGATATCCCTTTCCGATACTACTCCCTTAATTTCTCCTCTCGAATCCGTTACAACCAAGAGGCCTATCCTATTAGAGCTCATGACCTTCGCGGCCTCTCTAATTGATGATCTCTCATTTACCGTAATAGGGCTTCTTTTAACTAAATCTCCGACCTTCACATCTAGCTATTAGCCCTCGTCTTATAAAACGGTTCGTAGAACTTATAATATCATTATATTTAAGATAAATATCATGGACTGGGAAGCTGCGGGACATACGGCCGAACACGTTTTCATGAGAGGGCTTCAAAATAGGCTTAAGGTTAAGCCTTTAAAGGTCGAACATAGAGGGATGAGAGGAAAGATAACCCTAGAGGTTGAAAAGCTGGATTGGAGCTTAATATCCGAGGTCGTATACGAAACTAATAGGGTAATTTTCGAGGGGAGAAGCGTTAAGGAGCACTTCTTCCAAAGCTTAGATGAAGCCAAATCTAGATTCCCCAATTTAAGGGCGTACGAAGAAAGGATACGAGGTCAAGTAAGGGTAATAGAAGTCGAGGGATACGATTGGACGGCGTGCTCGAGACAACACGCTAAAAATACGTCCGAGGCTAAGCTCTTTTACGTTAAGGATTTCTCAAGTAAGAGAAGAGGGCTATACGAAATAGACTTCTCCATAGCGGATGAAGCGATAAAGGATATTTCTAGGAACTTAGAAGAGCTGGGAGCCGCATCTATATCCCTACACTGCAAACCTTGGGAGGTATACGAGAGGGTTAGCTCCTTATTGAAGGAGGTCGATGCGCTTAAGCGACAGAGAGCTAAGTTAACGAAACAGCTTCTGGAGCTTCAAAGGCCCGAGGAGGTTAAAGACCTCTTAATTTACTCGGGGGTGGTAGAAGAGGTGGATGAAAGGAGGTTTATGGAGGGGATTTCAGATCTAATTTCCGATAAGAGAGCGGTTGGAATATACGCTATGATATCTCAAGGTAAATGTAAGGTGTTTATAGTGAGAGGAAAGCTGGACGTTAACTGTACGGAGCTTCTAAGGAGAGGCTTAAGGGAGCTCGGAGGATCTGGAGGAGGGAAGGAGGAGTTCGCAATGGGAGGAGTTGCATCGGAAAGAGCGAAGGAGGCCATTGAAAAGCTCAAGGGCTTAATATTAAAGAGCGTGTAGCCTTATGTAAGACCCTCTTATGAACGATCGTTCTTCGTCTAAGCAGACATCGTAATAGACGTCGAAAAATCGATTCGTTTAAAAACCAACTTAATTCAAAGCCCCGTTTACTTGGGTAAGGAACATACTCTTTTAAATAGAGAAAATATTCGAGAATTTAACGAAAAACTGTAGAGATTTAAGCTATTTAACCCCTGTCTCTTATACACATCTCCGAGCCCACGAGACCTCTCTACATCTCGTA